>JAJFLN010000061.1 GCA_021772705.1 Candidatus Cloacimonadota bacterium
CGCCTTCCGCAAAGACATATAGTCTCGGCCGAATCCAGCCGATCGTGGTCACCTCTGACGGCAAGTCGATAACAGAAGAATGCAGCAGACGATCTCATCTGTCACGCCGGCTGCTGTCGCAGCCGACGCGCCAGACCGGGGTGACACCTCCGCTTCGCTCCGGCATCACCCCTTGACCTCGCAGCTGATTCTAGACGTTAGCCGGAATGAGACTACCGTCCGGTGTTTCCGCCACATTTACGGTACTTTCCAGCGCGCTGCGCCAACATCTATCACGACGGCTCCTCAACGCATCGCCGCGTCGCGGCGATGAGTTCGTCGCCTCGCAACTTCCCTCTACCGTTACAGCAAAGGCACCGTCAGTGTCAGTCGCTCAACTCTTCGCCTAACGAGCTGTAGGCTGCCGGGGCCCGCAAGCTCACTTCTGGTCATCACGACTCCCTGTATCCGAGTCGGCTGTCTCCGGCAGAAACTCGATGTCCATCTCATCCTCTCCGTCATCCAACCCCTCGAAGATCAAATCGATCGACACCTCACCGCTCCAGTACTGGGGCTTGCCCTTCCCGAGCTTCGCTTCGGTCTCCTCAGCTTTGGTCTGTCTCCTGGCTCGGAGAATCTCGTACCTCTCGACAATCGAGGCACCAACGAACTCAGGGGCTTGGCCGATTTCCAGGAACCCCTTACGGTACCGGTCCGCTGCCTCAGAGATCCACTTGCGCCCATCGACTTGCATCTCGGATAGGACTTCCACCATTCGGTCATGGGGCATCTCCCTGAGTAAGTCCTGACTGGCATGCCTGACCTCGCTACTGGGGTCTGACACGGCGCTGGCTACCAGCATCGACAGCCCCTTACCTTCATCCAGGGTCATAAGCGAATCCAGGGCGACCACTCGAAGGTCCGCACTCAGGCTTGCCACGTGTTTCTCGATTAGTCGACCGTCCTCACGGCTGCCAACACGGGCAAGCGCGGCGAGAAGGACCATCGTCAGGCGGGATGTGGACCGGACTGCAAGCCGTTCCACCAGGATCGTCGCGATCTCAGGGTTCCGCCCCCTCTCAATGCCTCCGAGATACTCGACAGCCTCCGTGGGGTTGAATCCGAACAAGCTCTTCCTTAGATCGTCGGGCAACACTTCGAACTGAGCATATCATCACCACTTCAATCACCGCCGCACCGGCCCGGCAAGGACACAGAGCGCAGCCGCAGCTGCTTGCTTGTGTTCCTTTTTCCAAGGCGCTCCCACGGTCTCTCCGAAGTCGACGAGCACTTCGGTGACTCGCGAAGCCGGCGTTCCCAGAGTGCTCGACGCAGCCTGTAGCCGGCCTGACTTCAGAGGGAAACGGTGCACTTTCAATCCGAGCACCATTGCCTGACGAGCAAGTTCCTCTCGGTACAGTATGACCGGAAGTTCGTCCTGAATCGCCAGCGTCACGATGTCCGCCCTGCCGATATGGCCCGAGATTCCCGCGCTGGTTGGCCTAGGTGACAGATCTACCCCCAAACCTGGTCGATCAGCAACTCGGATCCATCCAGAAGCGCGTCAGCATCCGTCCAGATTCGCCTTGCCCTGCAGCAGCTTCAGGGGGCGGTCCTCCCTCGAGGTACTCGACCTCTTGGGTGATCACCTGCTATCCCAGTTCTCGAACCAGGACCGTCCCCGTATCCGGGTACAGCACACCTAATCCCGCCGGTTCTCTCCGATCACGAGGACACCAGGTTCGCCGAGCCCGTGTTCACCAACTGGTGCCTTCTCGCAGACCCCGGCGGCATGAGACGGCATCGCCGGCCACGATCTCGAACTCATCGTCTCCCGGACGAAAGCGGCCTACGTCAGAGAAGACGACGAACCCGTGACGGTTGACGATACTAACACGCTCCGATATTATCATTCTCAGTGATTCGCTCCTTCGCATGCTCCGACACGAGACGCGTCTTCAATCGGCTCTTCGTCAAGCGTTTCAGCCTCGAACTCCGTCGCTCTGCACTCCGCAAACTCCTAATGCTCGATGCCGCAACCTCCATCAACGACCTCCGGACTCCCCCCAGCAATCGACTTGAGAAGCTCGCCGGCGACCGCTCCGGTCAGTACAGCATCCGAGTCAACGACCAGTGGCGCATCTGCTTCGTGTGGAAAGGCGGTTACGCCTACAACGTCGAACTCGTCGACTATCACTGAGGAGACCCAAGATGCCTAGAAAGCTCGCGCCGATTCACCCGGGTGAAATTCTCCTAGAAGAGTTCCTGAAGCCCCTGGGCCTCTCTCAGTATCGTCTCGCAAAGGACATCTCCGTGCCCATTCGCCGCGTGACCGAGATCGGCACTGGCAAGAGGTCCATTTCACCCGACACGGCACTCCGATTTGCCCGCTACTTCGGAAACTCTGCGCAATTCTGGCTGAACCTGCAGACGCGGTACGATCTTGAGCTACAGGGTGACCGACTTGGTAACCGTCTCGATCGTGAAGTACATCCGCTGAAAGTCGCCAGCCAGTCTCGGTAGTGACGACTGGCACGATTCACTCCACATCCATCGCAGAGGCGTCACACTCGGACAAGGCATCACACAGCCGAAACGCCATGGCCCCCAACACGGCGAAAGACGTCCTCCTCGCGAGCTCGTCGTCCGACTTCGCCTACCCTCCGTTCACGAAGTGCAATAGTACATACAACGACGGAACCGCGAAAGATCGCACTGACTTGCCCTCTACCACGGCACTTTACCCGTCTCATCCGTCTAACAGAAGCATGCACCAGACGATCTCATCTGTCACGCCGGCTGCTGTCGCAGCCGACGCGCCAGACCGGGGCGACACCTCCGCTTCGCTCCGGCATCACCCCTTGACCTCGCAGGTGA
>JAJFLN010000601.1 GCA_021772705.1 Candidatus Cloacimonadota bacterium
GACCTTGCCGGCGCCGATCTGCCCGATCACCCGGAGGCTGACATGGGTCTCTCTGGAGGCGCCCGCCGTGGACACCGCCTGAACGGCATAGCCGTCCATGGCCGTGTTGTCCCAGGCTGGAGAGTCGTCGTTAGCGGCCACGTCGTCGGCGAGAACGCAGCCCAAGGCGTCACGAATTGGCAGACGAACGGGAGAAAGCGGTCCGGCGGCTTTCAGAACCGTTTCCAGGGCTTTCTCGACTGGGATCATGGTAGGCAGGGCGCGGGCATTGTATAATCGCACCGATTCCTTGTCAACGAAGGGACTTCCGCCCTTGCTCCATACGATTGGAAAGATGCTCGAACTCTCAGCGATGATCTTGCTGATGTTCGGTCTCGCCGTGGGACTGATGGAGGAGCACGGTATGGGCAAGGAGCTGACGCTGCTCGCCGTCGGTTCCGTCTTGTTCTACGTCGGCTATCTGATGGAACAGCGCGGAGGAGCGGGCCCCTCGTGATCAACCCATTCGTGGCTGTCCTGAGCCTCGTGGTGGGTATTCTGCTGGCCTGGATCGTGACCTGGTACGTCACGGACCTGGTTGTCGGCAGCCGGAAGGCCCAGGCCGTGCGCCCCTGGTTCTGGAAGAACCGGGAGCCGTCGGCCGAGAGTCGACAGACCTGACACCCACGAATCGAGATCAGGACCCTCGATTCCGGACCCGGTACTTCCCATGGCACTTATCCCTCAGTTCGTCCTCCGCGGGCTCTACAAGAGTGGCAGCCTGAAGCAGAGCAAGAAGGGGGTCGAGATGACCCTCGAGAACAACCTGGCCTTCGACCTGCTGGTCGACTTCGCACCCATCGAAGTGGACGGTGAGCCCCACGACCCGGATGACACGGAGGTCACCAACGGCGAACAGAAGATGAAGGGGAGCGACATATCGCCGGACAATCCCTTCAAGCTTCTGACGGGGAAGCCGATCAAGATCACTTTGAAGGGGCTGAAACTCGACGGTGGGAGTCACGCCATCGCGTTCTTCCTCGAGGGCAAGGGGGCAGGGAGTCTGGAGTTCAAGGTTAGCGACGAGCTTTAGGGGCAATGCCCATGAATTAGTGGAAGGAATGTTTGAAAACGAGGGCTCCGCCCTCGAACTCCCGCCAGGGGCCCTTGGCCCCTGGACCCCAATGAACAGGTCGAGCTTTCGTATGTCATTCAAGTGTTCATCACCACTCTCAGTCCCACCAGTCCAAATGGGGGTTTGGGGGAGCTGGCTCCCCCAACGGGGTGTGGGGCTGAGCCCCACTACAACAAAACCCGTCTTATCTCACTGGCATTGGCTTTAGGGGGGGAGGGTTGTCGGAGATACTCCACAGCCTTCCGGGAGGAGCCTGAACAGGCAGCAGGCAGCAGGGAACAGGGAATTGAAGGCCTTGGCCTCCGTCGGCAGCAAAGTCCCTATCTTCAAGAAGGAGCAGAGACCGTCTCCGGTTGATCGGACCTTCTTGTGGCGCCTGGAGAATTCCCTGCCCCCAGTTCTCTGTTCCCGGCTCCCAGTTCTCTGTTCCGGCTTCGACCCAAAGTCGGCACGGGTCCGATTCTCCGGCAAGCTCTTGGGTTCTCGGCTTTGTGGGTGAGGGTCGGGATGCTTGGGAATTCGTCGGCCATGCCGGATAATCCGGAGGGAGTTTGGTGTGCTGGGGGCTTTCCTTGTTGGTTTGAATGGATGAGAGGTGTCAGATGAGGCTCGGCTGTCTTGATTGTGGAACTGGGGTTGTGGGGGGCTTGCGGCGGATGGTGGCGGTGGGGCCCGCGCTGCTGCTGGCCCTGGGGGGAGACTGCTGGGGTGCCGGGGCCGTGGCCTCTCATGGCATGGTCGCCACGGATCACGAGCTTGCCAGTGAGGCTGCTCTGGAGATCCTGAAGGAGGGCGGCAATGCGGTCGATGCGGCTGTCACGGCGGCCTACGTGTTGAACGTGGTCAATCCTCAGTCCAGCGGTATCGGAGGGGGGGGCTTCATGGTCTTCCACCATGCTGGGTCCGGCAAGACCTATGCGCTGGAGTATCGGGACAGGGCGCCGGCGGCGACTCTGCTGGCGAGGAAGCGGGCCGGTGGCGATCGTCCTCCCCGGTTCGGCGGGTCGGCAGCGGCGGTGCCGACGGAAGTGCTCGGCCTCGAAGCGGCCCGGGAGCGGTTCGGAACCATGTCCAGGGCCAGGTTGATACGGCCCGCAATTGAATATGCTCGACAGGGCTTTCCCGTGGGCCGGCTGATGGCCAGCATGACCGCCAACTACTTCAAGAAGGGCATGGGCAACCGTCTCGAGCAACTGCTGACCCGGCCCGGTGGAGGACCGGTGCAGGAGGGCGACCTGTTGCGCCAGCCCGACATGGCCCGGACACTGGAGGCCATCGTGCGTCACGGGCCTCGGGTTATGACCCACGGCTACGTCGCCAAGGCCATCGCTCTGGCCGTGAGGCAGGAGGGGGGCCTGATGTCGATGAAGGACCTGGCCTCCGTCGAGGCCCACTGGGTCGAGCCGCTCCACATGAAGTACCGGGGGTATGACCTCTACGGTATGGCCCCTCCCAGTTCGGCGGCGGCGGTGCTCATGGCGCTGCGGCTCTTCGAGCACGTCCCGGCGGACCGCCACGGCG
>JAJFLN010000602.1 GCA_021772705.1 Candidatus Cloacimonadota bacterium
GGGAACATGAGCTGGGTTTAGACCGTCGTGAGACAGGTCGGTCTCTGCCTGATGGAAGCGCGAATAACTGAGGGGAAGTTGCTCCGAGTACGAGAGGAACAGAGCAGCGTGGCCACTGGTTTACCGGTTGTCTGATAAGGTAGGCCGGGCAGCTAAGCCGTTTAGGCTAAGTGCTGAAAGCATCTAAGCACGAATCCTATCCCGAGACATGATATTCTTTCGTAAGATGAAGGTCGGCAGCAGAAGACTGCGTTGATAGGAAGGTGGTGTAGATCACAAGCTTCGGCGAGTGGTGAGCCAGCCTTTACTAATAGACCAACACACCGGTTCAGCCACTTACATAGAGACTATGCGCGATGAATTCATTTTTGAATTCAATTTTAAATACACGACTGCACGATGAATTTTTTTAAATTCCACCTAGCGAAAGCTATACACGATTTAGTAAAAGAGAAACAATCCACTAGGATAATTTTATTTTTACTTGAAATTATTTTCTGGATTCGAGTCAAAGACATACTTTATAAAAAATGAATTATTGAAATAATTGATGAAAATTATCTTCTTACTAGTTTTAATTTCGATGATTCCGTTTGCTGTACTGGCAAATGCACAAACCCCAATCAGCATAGATGCTCATACTAACAAGAGTTTCTATGATTATGGAGAAAGTGTGGGTGTCAGTGGCAAAATAAAAAATTATGATTCAAGCCTTCACTCTGATATTGTATTAACGTATAGTGTGCTCGACCCAACAGGAGAAATAATAACTTCAGGACAAACAAATCAAAGTCCGTTTGGTGCTTTTAGTTTTAGTGTTGTTGCCCGAGGAACTTCATTTGAATCAAGTGGGGATTACTCAATCCAGTTAGTTTTTGGTACGGCTCAAAATGAAATCCCTCTGTTCTTAGTTGGTGGTGGTTCTGAGACTGGTCCAGATGTTACTGCCCCAGTAATTTTACAACAAGTTGATATCGAAATAACTGCAGAAACTATAGATGCGCTTACTACAGTTACTTTTGAGGTTTTTGCCACAGATGATACTGATGAAAATATTCGGCCAATTTGTAAACCCGCCTCTGGTTTCTCTTTTAGTATAGGTGAGACAATAGTACAATGCTCAGCCCGAGACGCTGCAGGAAATTTTGCACTTCCAGTATCCTTTACAATTATTGTGAATGCTCCTGACGAAACTCAGATTGATCCTCCATCATTAGAACTCGATGCAGGGCCAGACGATACATCAGAACAAAAAATTCCTGATTGGGTTAAAAACACAATGCAGTGGTATATTGATGGTGCAATTTCAGAAGACGAGATGATTTCAGCGATACAGTTTCTGGTAAATGCCGGAATAATCATACTAGACTAGTTTTAATTTCTGTCTATTTGTTTAGGTGTTACAAACATGGATCAGGTAATCGTATTATTCCTACTTAATGGTTTTATGTTTAAAAAAAACCCTAAATTTAATGAAAAATATTACCTCACTGTTTTCCATCCTCGCAGTAGCATCAATAGTTATGACTGCAAGTTTAGGAAATACTCAAAGTGTATATGCAGGTATTGATATTGGACCCTGTACTGTCGATCCATCCGAGGTCAATTTACAACTAGGTTCAGGCGAAACATCAGACGTTATTCCAAAAACAATAACATGTCTCAATGAAATCGATGATTATATTATCACAAATGACTGTGTTTTGAATTCACCTGACTTTATTGAAGATGGTGGATCAGCAAGCGTTCTAAACTTGAATGAGACTGTAACCAACAATGGTGATGTCTCAGAAGAACATTGTGAAGTGAACTTTCAAATGTTTGGTCTAGAAGATATCGTAAATAATGTAAATGTGACTCAGACACTTTGGATAAATGCAGCACTAGCAGAACCAATAGATGAACCCGTAGCAGGAGAACTCCTCTTAGTTGATTCATCCGCACTAGTCATTGGTGGATTAGCATCAAGTGCAGTATGGATGATTCCAATAGTAGCTGGTATTGCCGGTGCTGGATTGTATCTGGTAAAACTCAGAACCAATAGAGGATAAACCCTCTTTTTATTTTCTAGGTAATTTAGGCTCAAATTGGAGTAATATGTTACCGATGAAATCCTTTTAAACACGATTTTATTTTTTTTGAAAATATTTTATCCCTTTATTGTCCTAATACCAACTTTGAAATATTATATTTTGTTTGAAAACTTTGTGACCATTGCATATGTTCTGATAAAAAGTGATTTAGGGGCAGAAGAACAATTAGCAGAAAAATTAGAAAAGATAGAACAAGTTTTGAAAGTTGAGAGAACTTTTGGCGACTATGATATAGTAGTAAAAATGGAATCCGAACATATTGAAAAAATTCGAGAAATAATTTCTTGGGATATTAAAAAACTTGATAAAATAAGATCCACTTTAACCCTTGTTAAAAAAGAATAAAATTGACCATTTTAATAAAACTGAATTCTCTATATACTACTCTTAATTGAAATGAATGGTTAGTTTTCTATTTTATCTTCAAACTCGATATCTTTTTGAAGTTCATCTGGAAGACCAATCCACCATTCTTTTGTTTGTGTATTAGACATTTCTTATCAAAAACAGATCGAAAGTTGCTAATAGATCTGTCGGTTAATTCTATAAAGTTACAACCTAAGAAAATATGACAACAACTAATCCTTGCTATATTGAATATTCTCTGAATTGTTCTCGGAATCTTTTATTTTTATCACGATGGTGTTTCCAATTTTATTAAAAATTCTCTGTCTTTTTTCATTGGTAAAAATCAAACCTAGAATAAAATCAATAGGTAATAGAAATGATTTTCCAAAACTACTTACTATTACACCTACTAATGAAGGAGATCTTCCATCAATATTTACTACCTTCAAATGAAATATTTTTTTTCCAATTGATTGACCAGTTTTAAATTCTAAAACTATCCAATAAAACAAAAATAAAATACTTGCTGGAATGTAGCTTACTCCGTCGGGCATCCCTGCTGTTTCTTCCCAATCAAAATCCCATGTGCCATAAACCGATGAGATGATTATCCAGGAAATTGAAGAAATTATGATTACATCAATCAACCACGCAATGAATCTATCAAACCATTTAGCTATGAGAACATTTCTAAAACCCTCTGGGTTTGAATCCGACATACAGTTGGTCTACTTTTAACCTATAAAATCTACTCGATTGAATTTAGTTTGTACAAATAGACTAGAAATTAATAGGATCACCTCTGTTTTAAGATGGTAATCCTTTTGGTAGATATTAATCCACTTGATGTTCTTCTCTGGACACTTCGACGAAATGAAAAAGATGTAATAAATCTCTACGATTCGCTTTCACCTGTCATGCAAGTTGCAACTGGAGGTTCAATGTTGAATTTTGGTTATTGGACCGATAAAATACAAGAACCCATATTAGCACAAAAGAATCTCTGTGACTTTTTTGGCAAACTATCAGAACTTGAAAACGCAACGAATGTTGTAGATGTGGGTAGTGGCCTTTCTGCCCCTGCCTTATTTTGGAGAAATCTTTATGAAAAATTAAATTTGCATTGTATTAACATTAACTATAACCAATTATGTTTTTGTGGCCCTGAAAAAAATATTAATTTTGTAAACTCTACTTCTACCAAACTACCGTTTGCTGATAGTTCTGTAGATCGTGTTTTAGCATTAGAATCCTCTCAACACTTTAAACCGCTTGAAGATTTTATCTCCGAATCCAAGAGGATAATGAAACCCTCCGGAATTTTGGCAATAGCTTTACCTGTAACTCTCTCACATGCATCCCTTAGAAACTTAGGAATTCTAAAGTTCACATGGTCATCTGAGCATTACAGTACTGATTTTATCAAAAAATTAGTTCTCAATGAAGGCTTTACCATAACCCAAGAACGTCTAATTGGAAGTCAAGTTTATGATCCATTATCTGATTTTTATGTTAAAAACAGGGAATTTTTGAAAAAATCCATCAAACAAAAATATCCTGATCTTGTCGAAAAAATCCTCTTCAAATCCCTCCTTAAAATGAAAAAAGCCTCTGAAGAGAAAATGATCGATTATCTTGTGTTAAAATGTAAATTGTAAATTTCCCTTCTATTTTCTGGTCATAGTTACCCATCATGATTTGGACAAGGTTTTTATTTTTGAAATTGGGAATTGTCATTTGATTGTCAAAACAAAATGTTTCTAGTTATCAATTATATGATGAAAAATGCAAAAACCTTCTAAAAGAACCTGAAATTAGATTTGCAGGCATAGTTGACAAAGATGGAAATCTTGTTTTAGGTGGATTCAAGGAGGGTCTTACCCCCTATGAAAACGATGAAACAAAACTTCAAGCCTTTTACAATTTTGTATCAAAGGCTTCTATTAGAAAGGAATTTGATGAAAGTTTGGGACCAATTAATTACATTGCCGCAAGACGAGACAAGGCAGTTTTAATCAGTTTCCCCTTCCCTTTATCTCAGATTCTTCTATTGATATCTGCAGAACCAAATGTCAATATAGAAAATTTAGCAAAAAAAATTGTTGAAATATTTACAAATGTAAAATAGAATTTTTTTATTAGTTTTTAAAATACATTTTCCCACTCTCTAAAATCAATGATAGAATGATTTAATTTAGATTTAAATTATATTTTTGTAATATGAAAGCAACATTTGGAGCAGGCTGTTTTTGGCATGTTGAGGATTTATTCCGTAAAACAAAAGGAGTAAAATCTACAAAAGTTGGATACA
>JAJFLN010000603.1 GCA_021772705.1 Candidatus Cloacimonadota bacterium
GATGCCCGCATCCAGGACGACTGAATGGCCGAGTTTTCCCGATCCGTTCGTCCTGAGCCTGTCGAAGCATGTCCTGAGCGACGCCGAAGGGGATGAATGGAGCGGGCGGCCATATCGTCTGACCCTTCGGCAAGCTCAGGAAAGGGGCCTCTGCTGCTCCAACACTGGCCCTCGACAGGCTCGGGCCGAACGGATTGGGGGTTTCCGAACGGCAACTAACTAGTTTCCATCCGAAAACCCGTTCGCCCCGACCCTTCGGCAAGCTCAGGAGAGGGGCCTCTGCTGCTCCAACACTGGCCCTCGAAGGCTCGGGCCGAACGGATTGGGGGTTTCCGAACGGCAACTAACTAGTTTCCATCCGAAAACCCGTTCGCCCCGACCCTTCGGCAAGCTCAGGAGAGGGGCCTCTGCTGCTCCAACACTGGCCCTCGACAGGCTCGGGCCGAACGGATTGGGGGTTTCCGGATGGGAACTAGCTACACAGTTTCGCATCCCATCTCAGGCCATTTTCGGCCGCTCCTCAATCGCCGAATCCTCGACGTAGCCCACGACGCCTCCGGTCCCGTTCCCTCGAACCAGCCGAATCTGACCCAAATCTGGGCGCGACTTCTGCCCATTTATTCCTGCGCGGCCCCTATCGGGCCACGACGGGGAGCGAAGGCGAACCGACGTCAACTCCGTCGGGAGTGATCCTCTCCATGATCGAGGATCTGGGCAGGTTTCCCAGCACAGCAGGATCGATCCGGATCCGGGCCCGGTAGATCCGGTTCTTCTGACTGCTGTTGGTGATGCTGTGCTCCAGGATGGGGGAAGTGACAGCCACGGGAGCCGTGAGGGTGGTTGCCTTGGATTCAAAGACTACTTCTGAGCCGTCCGGAGAGAGCC
Source organism: Candidatus Cloacimonadota bacterium (assembly GCA_021772705.1). Lineage (GTDB taxonomy): Bacteria > Muiribacteriota > UBA6191 > JACPRK01 > JACPRK01 > OFTM100. The sequence goes on from JAJFLN010000603.1 coordinate 886, forward strand.
TTGGATTGAGGCAGTCAGCATCCGTACCTCGCGCGATCTGAATCAGGTCGGCCCCGAAATCTCCCGTGAACAGGTAGATGGCCTTGAAGCCCAGATTGCCCGACGCCGTGGCTCCTACGGAGGAGGCGGGATCGGTCAAGGACACGCTGTTCGGTTTTCGGCGACCATAGTCACCGGCGGATTCGAAGACCACCAGCGGGAATCCCCCGGCCCCGGACGTTTCCGACACGTCGGGGTTCGTCGCCGGAATGGAGCTGTCTTGGGTAATGGCTCCGATTGACCACGGCGTCGCTCCCAGGGTCTGCCGGATGGCCAGATAGACCTGGTTGGTCGAGCTCAGGACGCCTCGATAGGTGACCTGGCTGGCTTGAAAGGCAACAAACCTACCGGCCTCCGACACCCTGGGGAACCGGCAAGTCGGTGGCTCTCCCAGAGTCTTGGATACCCAGCCCTTCTGATAGACTTGGGCTCCTCCCAGATCGGCCCGGTGCAGGAACACCCCTCTCCCCCCGGAGGACAGGGCTCGCAGGGAAGAGAAAGCAGACGGAACAGCACCATCATCGGTGTCGTAGATGTTCGTGGAGGTGAAGACAACGGCCACTCCATCGGGGGAGACTGCCGGATCCAGGGAATCCCCTGCTGAACTGCCACCGGTGGTGATCTGACTGATGTTGCCGGAGAAACCGTCAACCCGGAAGATCGCGGTCTTGTCGATGGCGTCACCGGCGGCGGCACCAGCCAGGTTCGATCGGGTAGCCAGGGCCGCTACGCCTCCCCGTCTCGCCCGGGAAGCCGTCAGGATCGGCACGCCGGCAGCTGTGGCCTTCGCAAGTAGACGAGTGGTGCCGTCCTCGATGGCGAACAGGCTCGTGTCGGGAGCAACGAAGTTGTCCCCCCCATCCCGGGATCGGTCCTTCGACAGGAAGGTGACACTTCTGGCGTCGTCACTGATGGCGACCACCGTCGAGTCCGTCGCTCCCGATGAATTGGAGGTCAGGTTCGTGAAGCCCGCCGATCCGGAGGGGTAGAGGATCACGTCGTCCGGGACCGAGGTCGCCACCGGCCCTATCGGCGCCAAACCCGTATCGGAGTTGTTGAAGGCAATCCGCTTCGTCGCGATCAGGGGATCCCGATTCCCGGTCAGGAAGTTCTTCAGGAACTCCTCCACGACGAAGGGCAGGGGCGCCACGGGGTTCCGGTTCGTTCCGGAGGTGCCTCTGCCGAATCCGTAGAAGGAGGCGAAGCGGCCGTTGCTCTTTGTGTTCCTGTAGACGAAGCAGTTCCCGATCGCCGTCGCTGGACCGCCGAGCTGGGAGGTGAAGAGCTGCTCCAGGACCCAGTCACCGGCTCCTGAGCCGATGGAGTGTCGTCCGCTCCTCAGCCACTTGTCCGGCGTCACGCCCGTCCCGAACCCGATGAAGCTGCTGAAGGGACTGTATTCGTAAAGGCTGGGAAGCAGGGCCAGGGGGCGTCCGGCCGGTTCGTGGATCTGGGTGGCGCTCGCGCTTGCACTGACGCTGCTGTCGAAGAGACGGATGTCCAGGTCGGCCCCGAAGATCGCCGCCTGGGTGGCAGCAGCGGTCCCGGTGGTGATCACGAAGGAACCAGATTCACCCGAGAGGGATGACCTGATAGCCCTCACGAAGGGCTCGGACCCGATCCAGACCGCTACGTTGCCGTCGCTGCTGTTGCCGTCGCCCTCAAGGAACAGCTTCAGGGGGGGCGTGGTGCCGCCTCCGGCGTCGAGGGCTTCTGAGGGTATGGAGTCGAGGAAGACGATGACGTCGCTGGAGCCGCTGGTGGCGTTCTGGCTCAACCAGTCCTGGATCGGCATGATATTGGAGCCCCGGCCATCGCGGCCGCTGAAGTCGAAGACCAGGGACGTACCGGTCTGGAATGCCGAGAGCAGGTAGTCCGCCACGTCCCGCTGTTCCGTGCTCGAGATCCAAGTGGCCGCCGTCGACAGCTCCGAGGCCGTCAAGGCCCGAACCCGAGTGCTGGAGGCATCAATGGGGGCGAACACGGCCAGGTTCGAAAGGAACCGGAACGAGACCTGAGTGATGCAGAGGGGACCCGGGTCGGACCGGTTCTGGCCCACGGCCTCGACCTGCAGCTGATACTGCTGCGGGAGCGGCTTGATCGCCTGGTTCTTCGTGTCTCGAGTGATCACCTGGTCCGGGATGACGGGGTTCAAGGTGTTGCTCAGTATGGGGATGACCACGGGACCACCTCGAACGGTTGGTGGATCCGTGATCGGCACGAGCCAGTAATGGACCTCCCGGATCGGGAACTGGTCCTGGACGGTGACGGTGAACTTCAGGCTCTCCCCCTCCAGGGTGGTGATCGTCGAGGGAGCCACAGCACAGGGAATCTCCTTCAACACGGTGGCGAAGCTCTCGGCCGGGTCCAGGAGCTTGATGCTCGACACCTCCGGGGGAACCGTGTCGATGGCGAACTTGCGGATGATGTTCGTCGTCAGCCCCGCTCCGTCGGCCACGCTGTACTGGATCTGGTAAGCCCCGTCGAGACCACCGGCGACGCTGGTCGAGACAGACATGGTTCCCAACCCGGCGGCCGTTCCGAAGGAGGCGGTGTTGGTCGTACAAGGACTGCCGGGATAGGGGAAGGCGCCGTCCCGGACCACCAGGTCCTCCAGGAATGGCTGGAGTCGCTGCAACGTCCAGGTCACCTGCTTGATGACCCCCTCTTCGGGGCGATCGGCCAGAACGCCGCCGAACTCGAGGGCCCCCGTGTCCTGGGCGTTGGTCAACGAGAAGAGAACATCATCCTCCCGGATAGGGATCACCGTGCCTGACTGCTTCACCACTACCCCGGACAGGCCCACCTCGTTTGGCAGGACCGTGTCTATCAGCAGATCAGTGATCGTCGTGGCCCGGTTTCCCGTGTCGCTCTGATAGCTGATCTGAACCGGCAAGAGTCCGGGCTGAACCGCGACCGGCGAGGAGGTGATCCCCTGGCGCCGGGCCTTGTCCGCGACGCTGTCGGGAACGAAGACAGTGGTCCGGATGGTGGTCCCCGCCGACAGGCCGAGAAAGCTGCCGCTGGACACCCAGTCCGCCGGTGCGCTGAGGGAGAACACCCCATCGGGAACCCCGTTGGGACCGTTGTCGTCGATGATGACCTGCCAGGTCGAGATGGGTGTCTTCCCTTCCTCCAAGAGGCTGAACTGGATCAGGCCGCTGGTCTCGAAGCTGGGGATGAAGCTCACAGCGTTCTCTCCACGAATGTGCTTCATGTCCTCCGTGATCGAGAGCCCACAGATCGACGACGTGCCGTCCAGGAACGCCGCATCCCGGATGCCGGAACTCTGGAAGTCGATGATGAAGTCCGTCGTCTTCTTCGCCGATTCGTTGCCCGCCAAGTCCGTTGCCTGGAACTCCACCCGGTAGAATCCCTGAGGCATGGAGACGGGCTCGAACTCTTCCGCCGATCCATGAGGGACGGTGTAGAAGGTCTCGTCGGCGGAGTTGTAAAGGGCCGCCGGATCGTCGAGACGATGGTTCAGCCCTTCCGTGTCGGGACTCCAGTCCACGGGAAGGGCCGTGGCCGGCGAGGACATGACAGCTCCGGTCACCACCCGGCTCTGGGAATCGATGGTGAAGTACTGATAGGTCACCCGCTTGACCTGAGTGTTGTCATGGGCCGCGCCCCCCAGGTCGGGAATCCCTGTGGTGATCACCTGAGGCTGACTGCCCAGGGGGATAGTCTTGTTCTTGATTTCGATGATCTCTGGAGGGGTGTTGTCAACGCTGATCGCCTTTCGGAACTCCTCGACCTGGCCGGTCTCCTTCGTCACCCGGAGCGTCATGGTGTGAGTGCCGTCCAGCTCCTGCTTGGTGTCGAAGGCGCTCTTCAGGGTCACCTCATCGGCAGTCGAGGAAGAGAAGGTCGTATCCCGGCCGATTTCCCGGAAGTTCCAGGAGAGAATCCACTCCTTCACCTTGTTGCCGTTGTTGTAGATCCGGGCGGTGATCGGGATGGTCCCCCGTACCTGCTGTTCCTGGGGCTGGCGGAACTCCACGTCCAGAGGCGACACGTCGACGGTGAACTTCCACTGCTTCCGGGTGATGTTGCCCGAACAGTCCTCCACTTGGGCAACCACAATGTGCTGCGTCTCGGTGAAGCCCCCGGGGCTGGTGAAGATCATCTGGTTGGAGGAGCGGTTGAGTAAGCCGCCTCCGATTCCATCGACGTCCACCCCGTCGATGAACATCTTGGGCCTCCGGTCCGCCTCCACCACCTGCTGCCCGTTTTCGGAAGCGTTCCGGACCAGGATGCACCCACCGACGTTGTCGAAGAACGTACAGCGAATCTGCGGGCTCTCCTGCCGGACTGTCCCCACGGGACTGAAACTGTCGATGATTGGCGGCTCCCGGTCGTCCAGTCCCGAAACGGGGGACAGAAAGTCCACGGCGCTCCCGCCTGCCACCTCCTTCTTGTAAGGAACCCGGATGTCATCGGCGCCGTTCGGATCCTGGGCACTGCCTTCGGGCCCCTTGGAGAAGACGATACCTCGCCCCGTGTCTATCTGATAGTCCCGGCCCCAGGGATCGACGTTGACGACGGTCAGGTTCCCGACGTCGACCAGGAACTGGAGAGGCGGCAATCCCCTGGCCCGGTAGCTCTGAATCAGGCCATCGGTGAGGGCCGAGGACGTGGTCAACTCGTAGGCTTGAATCGACTTGGCGAAGGCATCGAGTTCGTTGGAGGCGATGCTCTGACGCTGGGAATCCCGGAACTCCTCGTAGTAGAAGCCACCAATGCCGGCAAGGGTTACCAGCAGCGTCACGGTGATGATCAGGTCCACGAGAGTGAACCCTGAACTCCAGCGGCGAGGGTAATTGTTCATGGCGAGTAGAGGCGGATTTGCCGCCGGACTCGCACCTCATCCAGAGTCCGGACCGGGAGCCGGCCTGTTTGCATGATACAAAAGGGCCCTTTCCGGGCATTAAGGCAGCTCCAGGAGAATGTCAACTGGCGGCTCCCCGGATCTCTGCACGGCGCTCACCTGCGACGACTGCCTATCGGGGCATGTTCTCCTCGAGCAACCGGATCGCTCGCTCCACCTGAGCGATCCGGCTGTCCTCCACCAGAGGAAGGGCCAGACGGGCCTTCTCCATCAGGACAGTGGCCATGACCCCCGTCAGGAGAGTGAGGCCCACGACACCGGCGGTGATCTTTACATCCCGCTCGTAGTCCATCACCACCAGATGAAGGAGGAAGTACATGGCCAGGAAGGCCATCAACCAGGACATGAGAAGCAGCGGATAGCGAAGCCAGGTGATCTTCTTGGAGGACTCTCCCTGATCTTCGAGGGAAGCCTTCTCCTTCTGCCGATCCATCAGAATCCGGCTCATCTCGAACCGGGTCAATGACGGCAATCGATCTGGGGCGAAGCGTTTCTGACACTTCTTGCACTCCCCGGAATCGTCCAGGACAAGATCGGAGCAGCGAGGGCAGGCCTTGAGCATATTCGAAAGTTGCCTCCCGTTTACGAACCAGCAGGAACCAGCTACAGCCTACAGCCTACACGCCAGGGACTCCAGCGGCGAGGCACTCCCGAAGATCCGGGGGTGGTCTCCGCAGCGATGATCTGGGGATTTACACGGAGATCGCAGAGGTCACAGGGAGCACGGAGGTCTTCTTGAGGAAAGCTCTTACCGGGGACATTAGGCCGCTGGCCTAACACCAATGCTGGTGAGATAAGACGGATTTTGTTGTAGTGGGGCTCAGCCCCACACCCCGTTGGGGGAGCCAGCTCCCCCAAACCCCCAATTGGACTGATGCGACTGAGAGTGCTGATGAACACTTGGATGACATACGAGAGCTCGATCTGTTCATCCGGGTCCAGGGGCCAATGGCCCCTGGAGGAAGTTCGAGGGCAGAGCCCTCGTTTTCAAACATTCCTTCCACTCATTCATGGTCATTGGGCCTAACACGACAACGTAACTCGCCTCTGCCGCGGCCGGCTACATGGCATCCATGCTGCGTTCTCGGGCCGAAACGTGCTCGACGTACTTCTCAAGTACGCCTGCGCGCGGTTCGGCCCTGCGGCCTTGCCCGAACGCCCTTCGCTCGGCCTCGTCGCGAGGCAAGTTACGTTGTCGTGCTAATTACCCAAAAACCTCTGTGATCTTCTATGTACCTCAAAGGTGGCTGGCTCTGTTGCCTTCAGAATAGGGCCCCGGCCCGGGCCGGCCGGATTCACTCGGGATTCGGAAGCAGCCGCAAGGGCAAGCCGGGCTTCTTCGCCCGCTTTCGATTCCGGCGAAGGGAACGAACGGGGGAGTGCGGAAGACTGGCACCGGATCGGTCCAGAATCTCGCTGAGACGCCTCAGCTCCTCCACCACATGCTGCTGGCTCTCCAGGATCTGCTCGGCCATCCTCTTGTTGACCGCCGACCGGGTCACTACCTGGAGCTCGGGACGCACCACGGCATGGCGCCGCTTGCTGGCTCTCGGGCGTAGCCACTTCCAGAACGCCCACCAGAGGCGGGTGAACCAGGAGCTGGCTCGGGTCTTTCGGGAGTTCGTGGTCATGGGAGAGTCTCCTGCTTTCTCCATGAGACATCGGTCGAACTCAGTTGTGCCCTGAGATTCATCGAGAACCACACGAAAAGCTTTGCAGAAGCGGATCATCCGTTTGCTCGACGAGGGCATCGTGGTATGATGGCCGCACTCCTGCCTTGCATCTCAGGAGGCTCTGAGGGCCATGATCTTTTCCCCGCCAAACCTGCTGCTGCCATTGCCGCTTCTCCCGGACAATCGGACGACCGGACGGCACATCTCGCCATCACTCCGCCGCCAGTGCCGGGACTCCTTGGGCCTGATGGCGCGGCGGATCAGGTCATGAGTCGGCCCGAAGTCAGCTATCACCTCGACGATCGGCATCGATTCGTCATCGGGAACTACAACTGGGCCAAGCCGTTCTCCAGCTACCTTCCCGGAATCGCCGGCCTCTGGGGCGTCCCCATGTGGGTCTTTCACGTCAACCGGGGACAGGCGGTTGTCAGCGCCGGTGTCCGGGACAAGGACTCCCAGATTCTCGAGTTCCTCTCATTCAACAGGGCTTGCCAGCTCGTGGAGACCCAGGGGTTTCGGACCTTCATCCGATGCGATGATGCGCCCCTCTACGAACCGTTCCGGAAACAGCGGGACCCGGAGATCGAGCAGACCATGTTCCTCTCCCCTGGAGAGATAGAACTCCGGGACAGGAACGGGGCTCTGGGACTCGAGACGGAGATCCTCTACTACACCCTGCCCGGCTCCCGGGTACCCGGCCTGGTCCGGCAAGTAGTGATCCGGAACCTGTCCCGCAAGTCCCGCCGGATCGAGGTAGTCGACGGCCTGCCCAGGTTGCTGCCCTACGGGATGAACCAGCAACACATCAAGTTCACGTCCCGCCACATCGAGGCCATGATGGGAGTGGAGACGATGGAAGGTGTGAACCTCTATCGATTGAAGCAGACTCCCGCCGACAGCGAGAGAATCGGCCGGCTGGAAGGGGGAAACTTCCACGCCCTCTTCGACCACAAGGGTGAGCTGCAAATCGGCAGCGTCGCCTACGACCCCGACGTGGTCTTCGGGGAGCCATTCGAGCTCGGCACACCCTGGGTATTCGCCGAGTCGGGCCTGAACGGAATCCGGTCCCGCAAGCCGATCGCCGAGAACCGGACCCCCTGTGCCCTGGCAATGCAGGACTTCCGGCTCCCTCCAGGAGGGGACGTCAAGCTCCTCTCCATCACCGGTACGGTGGAGAAGGGGGAGCATCTGAAGCAGCTGCTGGAGAAGGTTCGAGGCGAAGGCTACTTTGAGAGCAAACGGGACCAGAACCGGGCCATGATCGACAGCATCTCCTCCCTGGCCTTCACCGCCAGCGCCCTTCCGGAGTTTGACGCCTACGCGGCCCAGAACTTCCTGGACAACGTCATCCGGGGCGGGATGCCCCTCACCTTCGAAACGGCCAAGGGCTCGTCCTCCTTCTACGTCTACTCCCGGCAGAACGGCGACCTGGAACGGGACTATCACCACTTCGTCCTGGAGCCGACCTACCTGTCACAGGGCACGGGCCACTACCGATCGGTGTTGCAGAACCGGCGCAGTGACATCTGGTTTTTCCCCGACGTGGGCGACGCCAATCTGCTCACGTTCATGAACCTGATCCAGACTGACGGATACAACCCGCTGGAGGTCAGGGGCATCACCTACTCCATCGTCGATCTGGCCGGAGCGACTCTCTGGCTGGAGGGACTGGTCCCTGACGACAGCCACCGATCCGGGCTGCTGAAGATGATCCAGCGGGGGTTCACTCCAGGAGAGTTCCTGATGGGCCTGGAGGAGACGCCTTCGGCGAGCAAGTGGAGCCTCCGTAAGATCCTGGCCGAGCTACTCTCGTTCTGCGAACAGAATGACGCCGGTGGTCTCCACGAGGGGTTCTGGATCGATCACTGGCACTACAACCTGGATCTCATCGACGCCTATCTCGCCATCTATCCCGACAGACTCGAAGATCTCCTCTTCAAGCGCAAGGATTACACCTTCTACGACGACCCAGACGTGGTCCTTCCCCGGCGAGAGAAGTTCCAGCTCGTTCAGGGACATGTCCGCCAGTACGGGGCCGTCCATCGGGATCCCGAGAAGCTGTCCTTGATCGAGGGCCGGTCACGGCACGCCGCCAGAGTCAGAACCCGAGGGGGCAAGGGCACGGTCTACAGGACCCACCTCTTCGTGAAGCTCCTCTGCATCGTCGTCAATCGGCTCGCCACGCTGGACCCCTTTGGGATCGGCGTCGAAATGGAGGCGGACAAACCGGGCTGGAACGACTCCATGAACGGCCTGCCGGGACTCGCCGGCTCTTCCCTGGGCGAGACCCTGGAACTGTTGAAGGCCTGCCGCTTCCTGTCCGAGAGCCTGAGTCATCTCGAAGGTGCCCAGGAGCAATCCGTCACGGTCTTCGAGGAGCTGGCAGTCTTCATCCGGGGAATGCGGAAGACTCTGGATCGACGGCTCAGGTCCCGGGCCCGGAACAAGGCCTTCGTCTTCTGGGACGAGAGCCATACCCTGAAGGAGAGCTACCGCCAGAAGACCCGGCTCGGTGTCTCTGGCAAGGAGAAGTCCCTCGAGGTCCCGGAGCTGACCACGTTCCTGAAAGACTCCATCAAGCTGCTCGAGAAGGTCTTTGAAGGGCCCAATCGCCGTCGCTCCATCAGCCCTCAGGGCGTGCCGTACACCTACTTCATCAACGAGGCCACGGGCTGGACTCCTCTGGAGACGGGCCGGGCCGGCAAGACGAGACCCAGGCTAAGTCGCCTGGGCAACCCCTTGGTGGAGCCCACCGAGTTTCGTCAGCGGCCCGTAGCGCTGTTCCTGGAAGGACCGGTCCACTTCATGAAGGTCCGCCCCCAGGAGGCCCCGGAGGTCTATGACGCTGTGCAGCGCAGCGCCCTCTTCGACAAGAAGCTCAAGATGTACCGTTCCTGTGAGTCCCTGGCCCGGGAACCCTTCGAGATCGGCCGTGTCTCGGCTTATCCCAGGGGCTGGATCGAGAACGAGTCCATCTACTTGCATATGGAATACAAGTATCTGCTCGAGATACTGAAGAGCGGGCTGGCGTCAGACTTCTTCGCCGACGCAGCCTCGGCTCTCGTCTGCTTCATGGACCCTGGTGTCTATGGGCGAAGCATCCTGGAAGGGGCGTCCTTCATCACGAGCAGCATCAACCTGGACCCGGGAATTCACGGCCAGGCCTTCCAGCCCAGACAGAGCGGGATCACCTGCGAGATGATCCACATCTGGACTTTCATTGTCGCCGGAAGCAATCCCTTCTTCCTGGGCGACGAAGGCAGCCTGGCCCTTCGGCTCCATCCGACTCTTCCCGGGAAGTACTTCACCCGGTCCGCCAGGATGGCCGGCGGCCTCGAGTTGCCTCGAGGCAGCTTTGCCTTCCGGTTCCTAGGAAATGTACTCGTGGTCTATCATAACCCTAAGCGCCACGACACATTCGGCGAGAAGGGTGTCAGGCCGGCTGCCTACGTCCTGACCTACACGAGTGGACAGGTCGTCGAGGTCGAGGCCGATCACCTCGGAACCTCAACCGCCCTCGACGTCCGGCAGGGCCATGTCGCCCGCGTCGACGTCACCCTCCGTTGAATCCGGGACTGGTCAAGAGCTGATGGATGAACCGCACTTCTCCTCCGAGTTTCTCCAGAAGTACGAGATTCACGGCAAGGTCGGTGAGGGCGGAATGGGGATGGTCTACAAGGCCGTCCACAAGTCTCTGGAGCGATCCACAGCCATCAAGGTCATCCATGCCTCCAGCTTCGACGACGAGAAGGCGATCGCCAACTTCCTGGGCGAAGCCCAGCTCTGCGCCAAGCTGTCCCATCCCAACATCGTAAAGGTCTACGAGGCCTCCATCGAGGGGGGCAACCCCTACATCGCCTTCGAGTACATCGAAGGGATCACCTTGGCACAGAAGATCCGGGATGCAGGAACCCTTCCCATGAAGGAAGCCATCGAAATCTGCATTCAGGTCCTGGCCGGCCTGTCCATGGCCCATGAGTACGGCGTTGTCCACCGGGACATCAAGCCCGAGAACATTCTGATAGACACGGAGGAAGACCAGGCCAAGATCGCCGACTTCGGCATCGCCAAGCCCTCATCAGCCAAGGCACGAAAGAGCAAGGACTGGGTCCTGGTCGGAACTCCGGCCTACATGTCTCCCGAACAGGCATGGGGAGACGAGGCAACGGAACGATCCGATCTCTACTCTGCCGCTGCGGTCCTGTTCGAGATGCTCGCCGGGCAGCCTCCGTTCACAGGTAACACCATGCAGCTCGTGAGCCAGAAGATGAACAGCGATGCTCCTTCCGTGAAGAATTTCCGCCCCGAGGTACCGGATCGATTCTGTGAGATCCTCGAGGGTGGCCTGACCCGGCAGCCGGAGGATCGCTACGACGACGCCGAGTGGTTCGCAAACAAGCTGAAGAAGGCAAAGAGTTTTCTCGACAAGTGGATAGCGGAGGATCGAGGGGAGCGGCCTCGCTCCAGGGCGATGTCCGTGGCCAGGATGAGCACATCATCCATGACACAGGTCCCGCCGGAGGCATCCAACCCGTCCACGCCAGCAACGCCTCCTCCCACCTTGGCGGAGAACATCGCTCGCATGATCCAGCCCGCTCTGAACAGGGAGTGGTGGGCCACTCACGGGATCCTGGTTCTCTGCGTGATCCTGGCCGTGGGGATGCTGGGTGCCTTCATGATCGTGATCTTGAGAAGCCTCGCTCAGGGTTAAACATCGCGCCCGGAGTTGCCGATAAAAAAGTGTTTGCCAATCGTTATCGAGTTAGATAACATGATCAGTGGTCCGATCGGACCACTATAAACCTACCTTAAAGGAGGCAGGAATGCTGAATAGGATCAAGAAGCTGCTTAGCCGACGCGAGGAAGAAGAAGGACAGGGCCTTGTTGAGTACGGTCTTATCCTCGGACTCATCGCGGTTGTCGCCATCGCCGCTCTGAACGCGACCGGTGGAAACGTCAACTCCATGCTGCAGCGCGTTGCCAACACGCTCGACACGGTTAGCTAAGTAACCTGATCTAGCAGGCAATTCCGAAGTAACCGGCTCTCCGGGGCCGGTTACTTTCATTCCCGGCAGTTTTCCTCCACCGAATTCAAACCGCCAGGAAAATTCCCGTTCCGGCTCAGGCCAGCCCGTAGGTCTTCAGCTTCTCGTAGAGAGTATCCGGCTGATTCCCAGGATCTCGGCCGCCTGCTTCTTGTTGCCCCCGTGTGCTCCAGAACGTGCATCACGTGCTGCTGCTCCAGCGCTTCTCGCACCAGCTTGCTCTGAAGCTCCAGCAGGTGAGTCAGGACACGGGCCAGCATCTCATCGACGTGATAGGGCTTTGTCAGGTAGTCGTCGGCGCCGATCTCCAGTCCTTCGACCTTTTCCTTCACCTCTGCAGGTGAAGCCCTGCTCGTTCACGGCCAGCTGACGTTGCCCGGACTCTTCAGGATCACGCCCTTCGTCGATGAGACACGATAGCTGCCCGACGCGCTGCCCAGGCTACCATCAAACGCAACCTGATGACCGTTGGAGATCACTTCCCATTCACCCTCCGATGGGAGGCCGAATGTGATCGACTCCGAAGTGTGACCGTTCAGGAGTACCAGAAAGTCCGGATCGGCGCCGGGACCCTTCAACAGGTATCCCAGACCCTGCTCGTTCACGGGCCGGAGCCACCTGACGGTGGAGTTCGACAGACATTCCTGGCTTCTGAATGCCGCGAACCGGCGCCGCATCTCGATCAGGCCGGCATAGAAATCGAAGGAGGCCCGGTTCTTCTCCTTCACGGTCCAGTCGATCCAGTTCGTCTCGTTGTCCTGGTCGTAGGAGTTGTGGTTCCCCTGCTTGCTCTTCCGGAACTCCTGTCCCTCGTGGAGCATGGGGATACCCTGGGAAGTCAAGAGGGCCGTCGCAGCCAGATGGTTCTTCGCAACGTCGCCCAGCACGGCGTCCTCCAGGGTGTAACCGTCGTGGGCCTCAACGTAGTTCAGGCTCTCGGCAGGCCTGGCGGCGAAGGTTATGCAGCTCCCGGAAATGGCCGTCATCAGGTCGTTTCGCCGGGACTTCCCATGGATCAGAGCCTTTACGTTTTCGCGGAAGCCGTCATTCCAGAGAGACCAGGACTGACCGCGCATGTCGCCCTTGTCCCACTTCCTGCGGCCCCAATCAGCCGTCCAGGGTTCGGCGAACAGCATGGTTCCCGAAGGCAGGGCCTCCCGCACGGCGATCAGGGTCTCCTTGTCCAGGCTCGCACCCAGATCGAAACGGAATCCATCCACCCTGTACTCCTCCATCCAGTACTTGCAGCTATCCACTATCAGCTTCCGCACCGGCTCCCGCTCGGAGGCGAACTCGTTCCCGGTCCCCGTCCCGTTCCAGTAGAAGAAGTCCGGAGTCAATCGATAGAACAGCTTGTTGTCCAGGCCCTTGAAGTTGAAGACCGGCCCTTCCTCGTTGCCCTCGGCGGTATGGTTGAAGACCACATCGAGGACGACGGCAATTTCTTTCTCGTGAAGAGCTTTGACGGCTTGCTTCAATTCCCCTACGGCCGCGCCATCGGCAGCGGAAGCAAAGGAGGTCTCGGGAGCGAAGAAGTGAGTCGTCATGTAACCCCAGTGATTGATGTGTCCTTCCGGGGCGGCCTTGTTGTCGAACTCGTGAACCGGGAGCAGCTCCACGACGTTCACGTTCAACTGCTCCAGATGGCCCAGGACCCGGTCCGTGCCCGCGCCCCGAGTCAGGCCCAGGTACTTGCCTCGGGCCGAAGCTGCCGAGACGCCTGAAGAGGGATGCTGGGTGAAGTCCTTCACGTGCATCTCGTAGACGATGGCGTCCCTGGGCAGGGGGGCTCGGAAGTCCGTCGTCTTCCCCCAGTCGAAGCTGTCGTCGATGACGATGCTGCGGCCACCACTGTGAACGTTGGCCTTGGCATAGGGATCCGACAGGGGGCGGGTGAAATTGAACAGCTCGCCAGGGCCGACGGGTCCGTCGACATAGAATTCGTAGTAACTGCCGGCACCAACGCCAGAAACCGAGGCCACCCAGACTCCATCACCGTTACGGGTCATGGAATGTCGCTCCGGAGTGCCGCCTGTCGGTTCGTCGTAGACCCAGACCTCCGCCTTCAACGCCCTGGGCGAGAAAACCCGGAAGGTCGTACTGCTCTTGCCGGAGGAGAGACTCGCTCCGAGAGGTCCGGTCGATGCGGGGCTCGCCTTGTCTCGCCAATCGCTGGACCTGGCCGCAACGGGAAGTATCCGGTCCCCCACGTCTTGGAGCTGAAGCTCCCCGGATCGAACCCGTTCTGTCAACATCCGGCGCTGCCCTCGATCCTCCACCCGGGATAGCAGGTCTCGGATCGCTTGCTGATCCGGTGGAAGATCCCGGGCGGACAGCTGTCCAGTCAATACGATCCCCAGGCACATGATCATGATCAAGGCCCGGCTGACTCTCCTGGATGTTCTCTCGTCTTGGCCGGTCATCTATTCCTCCGCTTCGGCACGAACCCAAGGGCATGATCGAAGGGAGTCCCGCAACTCCGACAGCCGGATCGGGACATCCTCCAGTTCGAACCGGCATGGGCCGGTCAAAGACAGCGTCGTGCAACTGTCCCTACAAGACTCTACCAACCGGAGGCTTTGGAAGTTGCGGAAAAAATCAGCGACGCCGGGCTGCAAGAGCAGGATTCGGGGAGCCTCGATCACGTTCGACATAGCTGCGGGACTCTCGAGTGATCCGGGAATCATGACCCGGCTCACGGGCCGGAGTTGCCCTGAAAGCTTGCCAGTCCGCCGATAGCCAGTGCCCTGCCGGGTCCCCGATCCTGCCAGCACGCGGCGGAAGCCGCTCCTCAACTCCCTCCCAGACCACCTCCTGGAACAGGTTCCTGGAGGTCGGGGGACCGGCTCCGCGACTCTGAACACCAGACCAGGGTGCACGCTCCAGAATAGACCGGTCGAAGGGAAAGTAGAGCTCCCCGGGCGTCGCCTGATCCTCGGCGACGAAGTGCCCCACCTCCCGAAGCAACTCTCGGGTCCGTTCGCGCCAGACCAGGAAGGCGTAGTGGTAAGCGCAGACCCGGAAGCTGCCTGCTTTCTTGACTCCCTTTCGGTTACAGTGCCCGTGGAGACGGGCGTCGCACCGTATGACATCTGGCCTCATGAGATTCCTGTCTGGGACGTCCTGCACTCCCATTCTCGATCCCGAAGGCGCCCATGGTGAGGCAATCTGCCCCACACCGAGACATTCGGAACCCAGTATCCGTGATGGTCCGGACCCATTTGGAACGTGATTCACACGATCACACCATGCTCCAAGCAGAGGACGTGCCAGAATTGCAAACTTGCGGCTCTTTTTGCATGACTCTCCCTTTTTCCGAACCAGATGCTGACATTGTGAGGCGAGAGGGGATTCACGGTGGGCCTGGCCCCTCGACAAGCTCAGACGATATGGCCGCCCGCTCCATTCATCCTTCGACAGGCTCAGGACGAACGGATCGGGAAAACTCGGCCATTCAGTCGTCCTGGATGCGGGCATCCATAGCAGTCGTCTTGGATGCGGGCATCCATAGTGGGGCGAACGGAGGAGGGGACCCCCTGGGTGACATGCACCCATTCCCGGCTCCACGAATTGACTTAGGGCCATTCTGCTGGTATGTTGATCATCCAGATTTCAGCGTATTTCAGCACATTTTAGCCTGTATCAGCAGACGGGCCGCACCGAGCCGGGCTAGGGTCTTGGCCAACTGGGACCGGCCAGCGGCGGAGTGGTACCCAAGAACCGCCGTCGGTCGAATGGCCCCCGTGGCAACGCCTCGGGGGGAACGGAGGCCAGATTCATGGCAACGGAAGTGACGAAGAAGAGTACCAAGCCGGGGAAGACCCCTGTGGACCAGCCAGCGGATCAGAGCCGGAAACGGAATCAGGTTCTCGACGCTGCCCTGACCCAGATCACCAAGCAGTTCGGCAAGGGCGCCATCATGCGTCTGGGCAAGGCCTTCGCGGACATGTCCGTCAAGTCGATCCCCACGGGAGCCATCGGCCTCGACATTGCCCTGGGTATTGGCGGCATTCCTCGTGGCCGGGTCACGGAGATATACGGCCCCGAGGCCTCGGGAAAGACAACCCTCACCCTGCACTGCGTGGCGGAAGCTCAGAAGCTGGGAGGCACGGCGGCCTTCGTGGACGTCGAGCATGCCCTGGATCCCGAGTACGCTCGATCCGTGGGCGTCAACATTGACGAGCTCCTGGTCAGCCAGCCCTCCACGGGAGAGGAAGCCCTGGAGATCGTCGAGACCCTGGTCCGAAGCAACGCGATCGACCTGATCGTCGTGGACTCCGTGGCGGCCCTGGTGCCTAGAGCCGAGATTGAAGGAGAGATGGGCGACACCCACGTCGGCCTCCAGGCCAGGCTGATGTCGCAGGCCATGCGGAAGCTGACCGGCGCCTTGTCCAAGTCCAAGACGGCCCTGATTTTCATCAATCAGATCCGGATGATGATCGGCGTGATGTTCGGAAACCCGGAGACCACCAGCGGCGGCAAGGCCCTCAAGTTCTACTCCACCTGCCGTCTCGAGATTCGCCGGGCAGGCAACATCGAGAAGGGCACCGGAATCGCGGGAAACCGGACCCGGGTGAAGGTCGCCAAGAACAAGGTGGCTCCTCCCTTCCGAATCACCGAGTTCGACATCATGTACGGCGAGGGAATCAGCCGCGAGGGAGGCATCCTGGACGAGGGTGTGGAACACAAGATCGTGGACAAGTCCGGCGCCTGGTTCAACTACGGGGACACCCGGCTTGGGCAGGGACGTGAGAACGCCAAGACCTTCCTGAAGGAGAACAGCGATCTCGCCCTCGAGATCGAGCAGAAGATCCTGGCCAAGACGCTCAAACGACCTGGCACCAATGGTGAAGCGCCGAACGACTCTGGCAGGAAGGAAGAGCTGCACTGACCTCGACGGCCCCGGCCCGATCGGCCCGCACACGAGCACTGGATCTGCTGTCCCGAAAACCCTGGACCGTGAAGGCCATGGAAGAACGCCTTCGCTCCGAGGAATTCAATCCCGATCAGGTGCTCGATGCTCTGGAGTACCTCCGGTCCTGCGGCTATCTGGACGACCGCCAGTATGCCGTTCAGTACCTGGAGAGTCCGAAGGGGCGTAGCGGACACGGTCGGGCCTGGCTGGAGAAGAAGCTCAGGGATCACGGCGTACCGGCGAGTCTGGCCCGGGAGACCATCGACCAGACTCGCGATAGGAACAAGGAACTGGAGGATGCGATCGAGGCTGGCCGCCGGATGCGGCGGCTCAAACCGTCCCTGACGACGGAGCGGCTGGCTGCCCGGCTGGCA
>JAJFLN010000604.1 GCA_021772705.1 Candidatus Cloacimonadota bacterium
CAGTCGTCCTGGATGCGGGCATCCATAGTAGGACGAACGGATCGGGAAAACTCGGCCATTCAGTCGTCCTGGATGCGGGCATCCATAGTGGGGCGAACGGATCCGGAATAGGCCAGGGGACCCCCTACGGGACATGCACCCGATCCCCCGGTGCTCTCTCGACTTCGATGGCCCGGGCTCTCTATACTGTCGATCTGCCGGGAATCCCGTCCTTCCCGGCTCTGTCATTGCATCCGGGACCGCTTCGACCCGGTCCTGCTGCCCCTGGACGAAATCGACGAGGGCCGAACCCGCCTTCCGTCGCTACTGCCGGAGCCCGTCAAATGAAAGTCATGGAAGCCATCAAGAGACGCAGAGCCATCAAGGGCTTTGACGCCACCCACAGTCTGACTCAGGAGGAGCTGCGAACACTGCTGACCGCCATCGCCCTGGCGCCGACATCCTTCAACATGCAGAACCGGCACACCGTTGCTGTCGTCGATTCAGGGACGAAGGAACAGCTCCAGGGCGCAGCCTGGGGCCAAGAACACGTCAGGGATGCGTCGGTCGTCTTCGTCCTTACGGGCGACATGGATGCCCACAACAGGACCGACCGCTACCTTCGAAACGCACCGCCGGCGATCCGGGAACAGTTCGAGGCCATGATTCCCAAGTTCTACGACGGCAAGAGCGAGCTGCTTCGCGACGAGGCCTGCCGCTCCGTGGGTCTCGCCGCCATGAACCTGATGCTCACCGCCCAGGCCATGGGCTACGAATCTTGCCCCATGATCGGTTTCGATCCCCAGAAGGTGGCGGAGATCCTGGGCCTGGACGACAAGCACCCACCCCTGATGCTCGTCACGGTGGGCAAGGGAACCAAGGCGCCCCACTCCCGGTTGGGTGTCCTCAGCTTTCAGGAACTGGTGTCAATCGACCGGTTCGGAAACCACGCCGTTGAAGGGGACGTGGAGGCCTGAGGCACAGAAACATCCCCGTCCCCTGGGCCGAATTGAGTTTCGACCCGGGGAACGGGGATGACAGCAGTCTCCCGGACTATCCTCTATCTGTCCCGGTCGTCCAGATTGTAGAGGGCCTCGTTGACCAGAGCGTAGAGCTCCTTGAAGGAGTCTTCGCCGACCTGGGCCTGGTAGTTGGGGCGCCCCTTCAGGTTCGCACCCACTGCCACGAACAGGTCCCGGCTGATGTCCTCCTGACCGATCAGCTCGATCAGGAGACGGACGCCAATGGTCCGGAACAGTTCGTTGCCGACCAAGTTCAGGAACTCCTTGGCCCGGTGCTCCTCGTCTCCCGTGCCTCGCTGCAACTCGAGCAGCTGCTCGACGAGGCTGTCGACCCGACGAGCTGTGTCGCCCCACTTGGCCCGGGTGGCATCGAATGCCTTCTGCTTGGCCTCGCTCCAGTGCCGATACTCCCAGGGGCGGTCCCGGTGTCCGAAATCATCATCGTTTCGAGACGACCTGTAGAGATCGAAGTCATCCAGGATTCGGGTGACGGCCTGCCATATCTGGTCCTCCGTGGTCTGTTCCGGATCCAGGATTCTTACCACCGCCGGCCGGTGGAAGGAGACCGTGATCTGCGTGTTGAAGCGCTCGGCACGACCATTGGGGAATTCGGCCATGAACAGCCGATCCGACAGGGCCGGTCCCAGGATGCTGAGGAACTCCAGCTGGGCGTCGCGAACCTCACCGGATGAGGCCTTCTTGTCTCTCATACTGGTGGCGAACACCACATCTTGAACCTGCAGCGCCTTGCCCTCGTCGCTCATGGGCACCAGGGCGTAGGCCTTGAACTCCCGGTCTTCCTTCAGCAAGCCGAAGAGCGCGCTCCACCGGTTCAATCGGGTGTGAACAGGGAACAGGTAGCGGCTGATCTTCTCGTCGTCGTCATAGACGTTCAGGCGATTCTCCACGTAGCTCGACCGGCGATCGAACTGCAACAACTTGATGCCGATCCGGAAGTCCCGGCTCTTTCTCTTGAAGCTGGCCGAGCCCTTGAAGATGCGGTTGACCCGCCGATCTGCCTCGGGCAGACCCTTGTCCATGTGGAAGATGTCCTCGGCGGGACGCAGATCCGACAGCATCCGCTCCTGGAGACGGTCCTTCGCGAACAGGGCCGACGCGGCCAGGATCTCCCCGGTCAACAGGGACTTCTTCATGATCTTGTCGTAGGCTTTCCGGGCGTCCTCGTTTCGAAGGTCGAAGATGTAGTCTGCGGAGAATGCACCGCCCCTCTGCCTGCTGACGCCCACCCTGAGAGGCGAACTACCCAGCAGCCGCTCCACGGCCTTGTCGAGAAGCCGGATACCGAAGATGTCGATCCCAAGCTTCACTCGACCGCTGACGCTGGGCCCGTGGGACCTGAGGCCGACCAGCCGCAACCGAACATGATGCTCGTCAGTCTTGAAGACCTGGATGCGGAACCGTCCGTGAACCACGTAGCTGACTCCACCCCCAGCGGCCAGCGGTGTGAGGGCAGAGTACTCGTACCCGGCGCCGGTGGCGA
>JAJFLN010000605.1 GCA_021772705.1 Candidatus Cloacimonadota bacterium
AAATCGTACTGGATGCGTCAAACCGGAGATCAGGGGACACACGACTGGACCCGAACTCCGAGAGGTCACCCGAACCAGCTGGTTCGCCTGGAGAGTTCGGGTCCAGTCGTGTGTCCCCTGATTTCCCTGCTCAGCATCTCACTTCTTCACACGAAAATCTGTGTTCTCTGCGATCCCTGTGAGCGACCTGATCCTCAATGTTGGCTGCCCCCTACGGGACATGCACCCAGACCCGGTGGCTTCCCGGAGTCCCGGCGTCCTGATCGATGGAATCGGACTTCCCGGAAGCCCGGGGTTGCTCGGCTCTGGCGGCTTCGAGTGCGGCGGAGGCCCACGGTGAGGTGGCGGACTAGCCCCATGACACTCCCGGCGAGGCTCAGGCTCTAACGAAAGGGCCTTCGAGCGCCGATTATCTGTATTGGAGTGTACCCATGAAAGCTCGACCCTTCGCAGCCGGACTGCTTCTGACCCTTCTACTCTCGACCCCTCTCGTGTTCTGGGGCTGTGGAGGCGATTCGACGATCCAGAGTATCGTCGACCTCCAGGCGCCAAACGTGGTGAAGAACGTCCGGGCCTTGCCGGCAGACAGCAAGATCCGCCTCCTCTGGACATCCAACACGGAGCCTGATGTTGTGGGATACAACGTCTATCGAAGCGACAACTCCTCCGGGAATTTCAGGCTCGTGGGCTCGACGGGAGTCAGCCAGGCGCCGTTCTTCCAGGACGAGGGTCCTGACACGAACGGTGATGGCCTCCCCGACGGGCTCGTGAACAACACCCGTTTCTTCTACAAGGTCACGGCCTTCGACAAGGACGGGCGGGAAGCCTCCCTGGACCTGAGCCCCGCCGTGGGCGGCGTTCCAGGAAGTCTGCCGGTCGGACAGGCAGATCTGGAAGTGGTCAACGTGCGAGGCTTCGGCGGTGATCGAACGGCGATCATCACCTGGGATCTGAACCTGTCGAGCCTGGTATTCGGGTACGAGATATTCCGCAGCCAGGCAGGCGGAAATGGTGGATTCAGGTTCGTGAGCATTGTTGCCCAGGGCATCAACAGCTACTCCGATGCCGGCCTCTCGAACGAAACAGAGTATCACTACCAGGTTGTTCCCATAACTCGGGATCTGCTGGAGGGGCGTCGAACCCAGAGCCGGGCCATCCGGGTCCAGAGCGGCAACTCTTCGGTACCCAAGCCAGCGGGTCACGACCCGGGCAACGGTTCCGTCATCGCTGCCCAGACATCGGACGGTATCCGGATCACCTTTGGCCGTCCCACTCAGAACACCGATGGCACGCTCATCGGGCCCAGCGGCGGCATCGACGACCTGGTGGGCGGAGGATTCATCATCTTCCGGGGAAGCAGCGCTCAGGGCGCCTATCAGCCCGTGGGGATCATCGAGAACATCGGCAACGAGATCACCTTCTCCTTCACCGACAGAAACGGGACGGCTCCGGACTTCTACTTCGTCGAGGCCTTCGACAACACGGGCAATCGAAGCAAGCCGTCGGATGTCGTCAGCGTTCAGAACTTCGTGCCCAGGGCGCCTCAGGGTGTGGACGCCTTCGCGGGCAACACACTGGGAAGCGTGATCGTCACCTGGCGCCTGTCGGCGGAGGCCGTGGACGGCTACCGCGTGTTCCGGAGCGAGGAGCGGAACAAGGGCTTCCGGGACATCAGCGGGTTGCTGTCGAACACGATCAACTCCTTCACCGATACGTCAGCCGACCCGGTGGGCAAGACCTTCTACTACACCGTTGCTTCCGAATCGAACGGCAACCTGGGGTCCCAGTCGCCTCCGGCAGCCTCCACGCCGGGTCCGGAGTCGGGCATCTTCTATCTCAACGCCGAGGACGCCGCCGTCGTGGGCATCTCGAACACGACAGACTTCGCTCAGGCCCAGGGCGGCATCATCCTGCGCCAGGCCTTCCCGGCACCCTTCTTTGGCAACGGGGTCCTGCTGGTCAGACCGTCAACGACGGCCATCGCCGGTGTCGCCTTCCTGACGCTCCAGTGGAGCCAGGAGATCGACGCCACGGGTTTCGTGCCTCAGCAGATCTTCCGCACCTACGACGTCTACCTTGTCTCGGTCCGGAACAGCGCCAGCGGGATCTACGATCTCGCCCTGGATAACCCGGTCACCGGTTCCAACGCCATCGGGCCCGAACTCAGCGTCACGGGAAAGGATTTCTTCAGACAGAACTTCGGCTTCCCCCCCACCCAGTCCATCGAGCGGCTCGGCTCCATCAGCTTCTCCGACGCCGGGCCGGGACTGCCCAATCCGGGTGTGGCCGAGACGCTTCAGCTCGGCGTGCGATACCAGGGATTCAACCCGGCCATCGCTCAGGGCCGCGGCGAGGTCATCCTCGACAGCCTGATCCTGGTACGGCGGTAGCCTCAGCCCCCCGGCGGTGGTAGTATCTCCTGCACCGAAGCGGCTTCACGCCGCCGTCACCGGAGGTAGACCATGTTCCGTTCCCCGTCCATTCTCGGCATCGCCATCCTGATGGCAGCAGCAACAACCCTGCCCGTCAAGGCGGAGTCGATCCGCTTGAAGTTTGCCGGAGCCGAATCCTTGCAGCTCACGGCAAGAGATCGAAGCGCGTCGGTCCATGACATCTCGGGCACTCGGATCGATGTCGCTCCCGGCCAGACAGTGGAGCTGCCGGCCGACACGGTCCTGGTCCCGCGGGACCGAGAGAGCCGTCCCCGAATCCGGCCGAACCGGACTCCCCACGCGGCCCTGGCGGCTCACTGGGCCCCGATCCTCTTCCAGGACACGGACGACAGCAATGAGAAGGCCGACTGGATCACGACCATCGACTTCGATGGCGACTGGTCGACCATGAACAGCTGGGAGAACATGGACACCTGGCAGCCCGGCGAGGTGCCTTCTCTGAAGTCTGCTGGCGCGGCCTACTGGTGGGTGATCGAGACTTCGACTCACTGGTTCGTTGGTTACGCCTTCTTCCATCCCCGAGACTGGGAGGACGCCGACAGCGTCAAGTCTTGGGTGATCCATCGAGGGTTCGATCCCCTGCGATCGGCCATTGGAAAGGGAACCGGGGAGCACGAGAACGATCTGGAGGGAGCCGTCCTGACCCTGCGGAAATCTCCGGACGAGCGCTGGGGAGTTCCGGAACTGATGGAAACCCAGGCTCACAACAATTTCTGGCAGTACAGTCCGAAGGGCAGTCTGGTGGAGCGAAGAGACCGCTGGCGAAAACGGGAGACAATCGACGGTCCCATCCGGTTCGATGACGGCAGCCCGGCACTCTACTGCGAGGCCAAGGGTCACGGCATCTACGGGTCGCCGAAGAAGACAGACTTCGATGGCAAGAAGGGTGACGGGGTCATCTATCGCTACAATCGAAACGGCCGGGCCAGAGACGGCGAGGAGGACTATGCCCTCATCCCCCTCCGGATTCTCTGGAAACGCTACGAGGCCGGGGGCGGCAACGACGGCCAGCTCTTCGTTCAGCACGGCGGGCGGGCTGCCTTCGCCGGAGACACCCGGGACGACAACTCGGCCAATCCCCCCTGGAGCTGGGAGGACAAGGACTACAGCGCCGCGGTGAACGGCTGGTTCTTCTTCGAACCTGCCCGGTTCGTCGACCACCGATTCCGCAGCGCCTCGGGTCAGCCCTTCTCGACACGGATCGTGGCAGAGTCCTTTCGATGAGTGAAGCCAGTCAGACAGACAGCCTGGCCATCAACGAGATCTTCTTCAGCATCCAGGGCGAGTCCTCGCGATGCGGGTTGCCCTGTCTGTTCATTCGCCTGACG
>JAJFLN010000606.1 GCA_021772705.1 Candidatus Cloacimonadota bacterium
CTTCGCCTGCTCAGCCCAGCAGGGCGTCTTGGGGAAGACCGCCAGGGATCGACTGCTTCCGAGACTGCTCGCCGGTAGGCACATTCATCGTTCATCTCTCACGCTTCTTCTTGATGACCATCGAATACCACGTCCTCCGCCAGCGCCCACCTGCCATGCTGGAGACCAACTCCACTCAGTATAGCAGGGTCTCGCTCCCATTTGATTCTCCACCGACTACCATCCACCTTTACGCTTTCGGCAGCGACGGCTCCGGATCCAGGTCCCCTGAAGAACGATCAGCCTCGACCTCCCCGCCGCCGAACTATCCGTTGTCAGTTCCCCTGCCGATGGCGATCAGTCTCGACTATCCCATCGCCGTCCATCCGGCATCAGCTTCCCTGCCCACGGCGATCAGCCTCGACTATCCCATCGCCGACCTATCCGCTATCAGCGCCCCTGTCGAGGGCCATCAGCTTCCAGTTACTACGGCCGACGGTGGATTGCGGACGAAAGATAACAGGAGAATGCAGCAGACGATCTCATCTGTCACGCCGGCTGCTGTCGCAGCCGACGCGCCAGACCGGGTCGACACCTCCGCTTCGCTCCGGCATCACCCCTTGACCTCGCAGCTGATTCTTGACGTTATCCCGAAGTGGACTACCGTTTGATGCTTCTACAACGCCATCGACGGTTGGTGTGCGCCGCGACCTTACCTCCAGCTACGGCTCCTGAACTGTCGCCGCCTCGGGTTGGTCCTGAGCCGCTTCTGGATTGCAGCAGCCTCGCCTCACTACGGCATTGGAGCGCCCCTTGGTGGCGGTGTATCTGGCCGACGCACTCGTACCTTCATTTCTGTTGCGATGACCACACAGCCCTCCCACTCATCTAGGGACTCGTCCCTGAGCAGAGCGACGATCCGGTCATGCAGAGCCTGTCGTCCGGGCGCCTGGAGACGTACCACGAGAATCCCTGGATGCGTCCCTGGGACAAACCGACGGATGTCCGAGAAGTCCAGGTCTTGGGTCATGAGAAAGCGACCAGCCGAGTTTGCTGCTTCGGCCACTGCCGAGTCGTCGTAACCGGTAAGTCCCTCGTCGGCGACGCTGTCGGCGTCATGTCCCTCATTTCGGAGGAAGCTTGCGAGGCGAGAAGGAATGTTCTCGTCGAGCTTGATCTTCATGAGAACTGTGGTACCGCCGGAACGGGCAAGTCTTCCTCAGCCGAGGCCGCTGCGTACGCGATAGCTCCTGTCACGTCATCCTCAGTGAGCGTGGGAAAGTCTTCGAGAATCTCCGGAGTGCTAGCTCCTTCGGCTAGGCTAGCAAGTAGCGTCCGCAGCGTGACCCGCGTGCCCTGAATCACCGGTTCACCACCGCAGATAGATGAGTCTCGGACTATTCGTGATCGAAAGGTCTCAGCGCGACGGCGCATCTAGCACCACCTCCATGGACAGGATCCTCGTGAATGAAGGTTACCTCGCCAAGTCGGTCTCAGCAAGAGGACGTTGAGGTGCCGCAAGGAGATGAATGGCCCCCTGTCGTGCCTTGACTGACGAGATGGGAGGCGGGGCCAAAGGACGCGCCTTCCCTAACAGCCTTGTCTCCGTGGCAGTCCTCGAACTCGGAGCTGCCGAAGTCGATTCACGACGATCTTCCTCTCTACTCTAACTTGGACCCAGCTTCACCCGATCAAGGGCCGAGGGAGCCCCAAGGGTACCTGGGAGCATCCGTTGGGCCACTCCTGCCTCAGAAGTACAGCCACACGCAGTACGCGCCAAGGGCAGTCATTACGGCGACCGCTCCCAGCTGCGGCGCTCCAAGCGAGATATCGCAGTTCATGCAACGACCCCGCATCAGGCACCAGATAGATGCCGACAACAATGGCGGACCAGAAATCATCACGATCACTCGCGAAAGCCTAAGGGCTGGATCATGAAGAGCATTCGGTGACACTTGCAACGAGATGCCGTGAAAGAAAACGAACCCCAAGACAATCAGAAGCGAGGGTGAGCTAAGACTCCAAAACTTGCAGCGCCAACATCGGCCTGCCCTGTCCGCTGCACTCGGTTCCCAGCTCTTACCAGTCAAGTTCCTGAATCTCCTCCAACTCCACCCGCACGAATCGTATTGTCTAGGCTTCCGTTCCTATGGCACAGCGCTTCACCAAAGTACTTCGTCCACTTCAAAGGGCTGCTCGTCCATCCGTCGGAGCCCACACACTTGGCCAGCGCCATCGAAGAGTTCGACAAAGCCGCTCGAGTGCCGCAACCACCCAACCGGGGGCCGCAGCTGCAAGGGGAAGCTCTCATCTCAAAACCGCATCTACACGACGTCCATGGTACACCGGTGCCTCGGATGACGATACGCACCTACCTCGAGCTCACTTCTCAGGGATTGTCGCCACCGTGTCGGAGGGAACCGTGTCCTCCCAGATTCAACACATCTGGGTCGTCAAAGAGGCGGTGGGTGAACCCTGAACGTCGTCTTGGTCTCAAGGTACGCATACCCTTCGCGAATCCCGTAGACCATCCCACAGACTGCCATCAGGAGGTTGGCGCCATCCCCATTCCTCTCCGTCCAATTCGGGATAACAGGAGAATGCAGCAGACGATCTCATCTGTCACGCCGGCTGCTGTCGCAGCCGACGTGCCAGACCGGGGCGACACCTCCGCTTCGCTCCGGCATCACCCCTTGACCTCGCAGCTGATTCTTGACGTTAGCCCGATCTGGACTACCGAAGCACTGAATCCACGCAGAAAGTAGCACCTGCAGTGCCACGATCTCCGGGTCACCCAATCACCGCTCCTCGACACGTCACCGCTTGGCGGCGACGAGCTCGTCGGCCAAACATCTCGAGGGAGTCTCGCCGCTCGCTGGCCGAGGGGTCGGGCATCGTTCGGCCAAGATGGGGACAGCAGGTCTGAGGCTGAGATCGGTCAGGCACGAAGACGGCGTCAGCAAGCGCAGTGGCAGCAGTGCTCGACCGCTCAAGCCGCCGGTCACTGCTCGAAATACGACGCAGGAGAGACTCACTAGTTACGGTTGTATCCGTATGTTTTGGAAAGAAGTAGGTTCTTCCAGTGTGATTCACGTCTCAGGATGTCCTCGGCGGAGGTTCTGAGGTCGGCGACCTCAAGAAGTCCGAACTGGAAATTGCGGGCGTACTCGTCTCCGGCGTGTTTCAGAATGGCCTTCAGATCGTGGTTACCGCCGTGACCTGTCTTGGAGTAGTCAGTCCACCGGCCCCAAATGCCGCTGGTGCCGGAGGCCGAGCCTATGTACAGTTTTCCCGACTCTCGGTCAGCGATGACGTAGACCCCGGAGACGCTGGATAGGGCCGTGAACCAGGCTGGGAGCTGCCCTTCTATGACGGCATCGAGAGCGTCTTTGGACATGCAGACGGAAGCGAATCCAGGGAAGTCTGCAAGTTTGAGCTTGGAGGGCGTGATGTGAGAGAGGTGAATCTGTTCGAGCCAACGCTCGCCGAGTAGGTACGATTGTCGGCTAGGCCGAGGGAAGTTAAGGAAGAGTCGGCCTTCGAGGTCTGAGGCGACGGGGAGCTTCTCCAGAGTGTAACGGTAGCGTCCGTCGTTAATTGTGTGAGCAGTGCAATCGATACGTCGATAGAGCCCGGCGAACAGCCAGATGTTCTTCTGAGGGGCCGAGATCAGAGAGAGGACGAGTTCACGCTCAAAGTTCTTGCGTGTCTGATGTTCCTGCCACTCAGGGAACGTCCCATTGAGGTATCTGTCAAGGGGGTCTTCGAATCCGTTCCAGGAAGCGAGGTGAATCTTGATGGACGTAGGCTCTAGATCCGGATCGTAGTTGTGGAGAAGGCGAAGGAGGTGCATGGCCGGAGGAAATGTAGAGGGTAGCAGTGAGGAGGAGCGGAGTTGAAGCGGAGTCTAGCACGACGCGAACTGCTACAGAGGACTTGCCACGAACGCTGCTGGGGTCATTCCAATGGGTGGGGCGGGAAAAAAGGGGAGAGTGACTCAACGTCGGCGTGGATGAGGGGAAGTGTGCATGTGGCAGCGGAAACGGAGCACTCGATAAGCATGAATCTAGCCGCGCCAGTGTCCTGGGGGGCGGGATGATCTGACTCGGTGGAGGGAGGGGGGTATCCGTGATCATCGGTCTCGACGAATGAAAACCTGCACGTAGTGCATCCGGCTGGGTCTTCTGGAGGCGGTGGCAGACCATCAATCTGCGTGCTCTGCCCGGACTGATGGGGCGACCGTTCAACGCGTATCATTTCTAGCAACACGATTGCCTGAAGGTACTCGGAGGCTTGCAGGTTTCGATACTGTGGGGTTATACTGATGGTATGAAGACTGCGGTATCTCTCCCCGACGAACTGTTTGTTGAAGCGGATAGACTGGCGAAGCGGCTCAAAAAGTCGAGGAGCCAGCTGTACCAAGAGGCGGTCCAAGAGTATCTGTGGCGTCACTCTGTTGAGCACGTCGTGGAAGGCCTGAACCGAGTCTGTGAGACGATCGATGTGCAGTCGGAGCCATTGGTGAGTGCCGCCGCCAAGAAGCGGCTGTTGGATGTGGAGTGGTAGTCACTCAGGGCGACGTCTATTGGGTGGATCTGAGGCCGCCGACAGGATCAGAACCCGGATTTCGCAGGCCTGTTCTTGTGGTACAAGGTGAGGCATTCAACGCGAGCCGGATCGGCACCGTAGTTTGTGTTCCACTGACGAGTAACCTTCGGTGGGCTGATTCCCCAGGGAACGTAGCATTGAAGAAGAGAAGCACGGGCCTACCGAAGGACTCGGTGGCGAACGTTTCACAACCGCTTACTCTCGACAGGGGAGACCTCGGTGAACTGGTGGGGCGGATCGGTACGAGAGAAGCGAAAAGGGTTCTAGTCGGCTTGATGATTGTCCTTGGCCTGTAGATGTCTGGCCACCAAGAAGAGATGGTTTCACCTCACCGGCAAGCGCACCCAGCCCTGAGGATGGCTCCCTTGCGCTGGAGGCATCAGCCGGGCTCCAGACGTCCACCCCGCAAGCGAGGCGGACGACGTCGCCCTCAGTTCCTAGGTTTTCGAGCGTTCCAATTGTGATAGCTTCGAAAGGCCAAAGTCCCGCATGTCCCCTGAAAGGTGCCTGCTGTTCTCCGTCCAGAACGGCCTAACAGAAGGATTGCAGCAGACGATCTCATCTGTCACGACGGCTGCTGTCGCAGCCGACGTGCCAGACCGGGGCGACACCTCCGCTGCGCTCCGGCATCACCCCTTGACCTCGCAGCTGAATCCTGACGTTATCCAGGTTCCGCTCTGCTGCACGTGTTTCTCGCTTACCGCCCACGCCCTGGCCGACGCAATTACTACTCCTCGACACGAATCAAGTCCGCTTCCGGGTTGGCTCTCAGAATCATTCTCCCGACCGCCTCCGACGCATTGACCGCCCGCACGTTCACTTCCGGCCGGACTACTCTGT
The DNA here is from genome assembly GCA_021772705.1 of Candidatus Cloacimonadota bacterium. Taxonomy (GTDB): domain Bacteria; phylum Muiribacteriota; class UBA6191; order JACPRK01; family JACPRK01; genus OFTM100. The sequence goes on from JAJFLN010000606.1 coordinate 5,428, forward strand.
ACACCCGAAACACCTCGTCGGCAAATGCCTGGCCGATAAAGTCAATCCCGCGGAAGTCCAGCACTACCACACTGAAGGCTTCCAAGCGCGCCAGCAGTCGCTTGGCTTGGGAGCGAGATACCAGTTGCTCCTCCCCGCGCATCAGCAATGCCACGGGTACCTCCGTACTATCGAACTGATACGTGTCCTGATCCTGGCTGTACTTGTCGAAG
>JAJFLN010000607.1 GCA_021772705.1 Candidatus Cloacimonadota bacterium
CGAGTAGCTGCCTGAGAGTCGGACCCAGGCACCCCTGTGCTCAGCATCTCACCTCTCCACACGAAAACCCCTGTGTTCTCTGCGATCTCTGTGAGCTCCGTGATACCCAATGTTGGCTGCCCCCTACGGGACATGCACCCCGGGACTCAGGGAGACTTGACCTTCAGAGGTAAGGACCCGCGCAAGAATTACTACGCAGTTTCGCATCCCATCTTCAGGCCATCTTTGGCCGCTCCTCAATCGCGGAATCCTCGACGTAGCCCACTACGCCTCCGGTCCCGCTTGCTCGAACCAGCCGAATCTGACCCAAATCTGGACGCGACTTCCGCGCATTTATTCTTGCGCGGCCCCTAAGCTGCGAGGGAGGGTGGCGAAACTCTCGTCGACGGCGCAGAACAAATAGCCTCTCTCCCGGGCCCAGTCCGCCACGGACCGAAAGTCCTCCCCGTTCCGGGGAAACTCGATAGTCAGGGCCAGCTTGCCCGCCTCGAGGACCCCATCCAGCAAGTCCTCATTCCTTTGTCTGACGTCTTGGGCAACGGACTTGCCAGCCGGATCGATCATGCAGGCGAACATGCTGGCCCCGTCGATGGCATCCATCACCTCCGGCTCCTTCAGCAGGTCCTCCGGGTCTTCCAGAATCACCATTCCTCGGGAGTTTCTGCGCCGGGTCTCGTCGGCCAGATAAAGGATCAGGTCGATCATGTCTTCCCGGGCGCCGGGACGGCGATCCAGATGGCGGCTCCAGAGCTCCGGTGCGTCGAGGTAAACGCCGTCGAAGCCCATGTCCATGATGCGGCGGACACGCTCGGAGACGATGGCCCTCCAGCTCTTCCGCCAGAACTCCACGTCCAGGAAGGCCCTGTCCTCCGGGTCCGCCCTGACAGCCAGGTCCACCGTCTCTGCCGTCCAGTCCAGTCCATATGCCTGGTTCCTATCAGCCTGAGCGATATTGAGGTAGCACAGGACCGATGGCAACCGCTCTTTCAAGCGCAGGACATCGGTGGTGCTCAACTCCTGTCTCTCGTCGTGAACGGGGGTGTCGATGACCACCAGATCGAGACCGCTGTTGGCCATGGCGTCCAGGTCCAGAGCGTCTATCTGGATGCCCCAGGTCGAGGGTGCGGGAGCAGAACCCTCCGGTTCCGCTGCGAGACCGGAGCTGGACAAACCTGGCGCCGCCGACAGGAGCGCGACCAGGACAGCACCCCAGACCAGGCCCACGATCCGGGACTGACAGCTGAATGCAATGTAGCTCGACTTCATTTCAGCAGAAAGTATACTCGACTCGATCCGTTCCAGATGAACCGGCGAACTCATACCAAGTCCTGCACGGCCACCGTCATCCTGTGGGTCCTGACGATCTCCCTGACCCTGAACGCCGAGGCCGTTGCACAGGAGGAGGGAGGACTCTCCGGGGTCGCCACGAACGTCTCGACTTCCACGACCGGACTGCTGGATATCACCGATGCCACATGCTCCGGCTACTACTCCGGAAAGGACATCCTGAGGCAAGCGGAGGTGCTCACTTCAGACGGCCATTATGACGCAGCTGACGCATTGATTGACGCGGCCCTGGAACGGCACCCGAAGGCCCCCTTCATCTTGCTGGCCAAGGCAGAGAGATTCATCCACGCCGAGGAGTACGCCAGAGCGCTTCCCTGGGCAGTGCGGGCCGATCGATCCCTGTCGGACCATCCCGATATCCTGGTCGCCCTAGGGACCATTCACGTGGGACTGGGGGAGCTGGATAAGGCCGCCAGCATGGCCCGGAGAACGGGGACGATCGTGCCTCATTGGGTGGCCGGACCGGTGTTGGAAGCAACCATTCTCTCCCGTAGGGGAGAGGCGAAACAGGCCCTGGAGCTCCTGTTGCCCTGGCTCGAACGGCAGCCCGAGAACCCGACTCTGCACGAGGCCATTGCTAATGCCTATGACCAGATCGGTGACACCCGCAGTGCGGACAACCACTTCGAGAAGGCCAGGGAGTGGTACCGGGTCGACGAATGAGGCCTCGACGATCGGGGCCCTTGTCGGGAACCGTTGTCCCCGAATCCGTCGAGGGGCACGTGGGTGCTTGCTCCGAAAATCTGGGGGCTAGCTCCGAGCGCTCGAGGGAGGGGAGTCGCGTCAGGCGCTCTCCGGTCGCCAGCCCAAGACGCAACGAAAGGATTCCATGGAACCTCTATTCTCTTGCGTCTATGCCTCTCGAAACCTAGGCTAACCCCACCGAAACCGGGGGCGTATCCCGGCAAGCCGACGCAACGAAATGTTGCCACCACTCTTTCCGAAACGGAGGCACCCGGGATGACCAACGATTACCTACAGACCTTCCAGGCCGAGCTCGAGCGCGAGGGCAAGGCGATCGGAACCGTTGATGCGTATCGCAGAAGTCTCCTCAGCTTCTGCAGCTGGCTCGAGGCCAGCTATGGCGAGACTGGCTTCGACCCGGCCGCTGTCACAGCCGACGACCTCCGTTCCTACCGCTCCCACCTCTTGACCGTCCAGCGCCACAAGGCCGCGACCGTGAACCGCCATCTCTCGGCCCTCTCCCGGTTCTTCGCCCTGGCCGTGGCCAAGGGCTGGTGTCAGCAGGACCCGAGTGATGGGCTGAAGGCCGTCCGCCAGATCCGAGGCGCCCCGAAGGCGCTCGACCGGATCTCACTCCGCCGACTCCTCCGTGCCGTCCACCAAGGTCAGAACCTGCGAGATATCGCTATCCTCGAGGTCTTCGTCAACGCGGGCCTCCGTGTGGGTGAGCTCGTCGGCCTCCAGGTCGAGGACCTGGTCGTTTCCGAGCGCAAGGGGCAGGTGATGGTCCGCGGAAAAGGGGAGAAGCAGCGGGCTGTCTCCCTGAACCGCGATGCCCGCCAAGCCATCGAAGTCTACCTTGAGGTCCGCCCCACAGCCCCGACGGCCGCCCTCTTTGTCTCCGGCCAGCTTGGACCCCTCGACGAGTCCACCGTCTGGCGCCTCGTCCGGCTGATGGGCCACGAGAACGTCACTACCACAGCCATCTATGCCCAGGCTACCGAGGAAGACTTGGCCCAGGCTGTGGAAACTCTTGCGGTGGAATGAACATTCTTGTGACCTAAGGCGCAATTTCTGCCTGGAGGGCCGTCTCTCTATCGACGATAGCTTTGTTCTTCGCGCTCCGTGGTTTCGTGAGCACGGCGCGCGACGCTGGCACTGAAGCTTTGCACTGGTAACGGACTGTGGCTGGACACGGTCCTGAGAGGGCGTGTACGTACACAGGGGACCAGATGTGTTTCTTAGGGTCGGCAAGAACGCTTTCCCTCATAGTGGCCATTTTGCTGTTGCTCGGGTTCAATCCGCAACGGGTGGTGGCCTACAGTCAGCCGTTGTTCGACGGCTCTGGCGCCGGTGGGAGTGGCGACCTTACGAAGGAACAGCGGAAAGAATTTCGCAGGGCGCAGGCCCGCGCTCGTCGGGCCGAACAGGAAGCCTCATGGCCTCTCCGAAGGCAGTGGCACAGGTCGCAACGGCCCCCCTTCAACGATGTGGTGATCGTCGATTCAGCCATCCGGAAGTTCCTGCTGATCTACACAGAGCGGGCCCGCCGGATTCGGACTTCCGACACGTTGAAGGCACTCCATCGCTGGATCGACGAGAATCTGCCACGTCTCATCGCGCGCCGTAACGGCCCGCCAGTGAACTTGTTCGAGAATGCAGCTCTAAGTCGAGCTATCAGCGATCTCGAGTCCTACCGGCGGGCTACCAGAGATGTGACGCAGGTCAGCGGAGCAGAGCCCCTGTTCTATCTCTTAGAGCAGGCGGCCGAACAACTTCATCACGTGAAGTGCGGCCCGAACCCGCCGGATGACACCCCCGACTCCCCCCCTCCATGTGGCACGTGCTGCGCAAAGGGGAGCCCGGTGACTCTGACTGACGGTGCGTGGACCCCAAGTCACGTCGATCTGCAGCGACCGGCACCGGGTATGCCTTTCAAGTTCGAACGGTTCTTTAGCACCAGAGCCTCCATTTGGGGGCCTTGGGGATGGAACTGGCGTCATTCGTACTCGATGCTCATGGAGCACTTCTCAGCGACCGAGATTGGCGTCATGACGCCCACTGCAGACGAACTCTACTTCGACAAGGACCCAGTAACTGGCGATTGGGAGCCGACAGGCCCACCTGCGACCAACTGGACTCTTGTTGAAGGTGGGGGCACGTTTACTCTGAGTTCTGGTGTCCTAGAGTATCAGTTCAACGCCGAAGATCAGCTTGGGTCCATCGTCGACGAGAATGGAAACTCCGTGAACATGACCTACAACAGTACAGGTCTGCTGGTCGAAATTGAGGACACCGCAGGAAGGACATATTCGATGGACTGGGAGGCCACGACAGCAACTCCCGCTCTTCTACACGACTGGACGCTTGTGACCCTCTCGGAGGATGCTACGAACAGAACGATCACCTACGATCGTGGGGGAGCCGAGGGTTTGGTGGAAGTCACGGACTCCGCCGATCCGATCAGTGCCAGTGTCTGCTACACATACTCTTCAGTTCCTGACAACTACACCCTGTATGCCATCAGCAACAAGAGGGGCGTCGATGTCATGGAGGTCGAAATAGACAACTCGGACCGTGTCACGTACCTCAGCGAATATGGACGCTCCATGGAGTACGAGTATGTAACTACAGGCGAGGTAGTGAAGATTTACCCAGATGGGTCCAAGGATGAGATCGCCATGACAGGGCTCGGAAAGCCGGAGTCCAACAGCGACCCCTATGGAAACATCACAACATATGGGTACGATCAGGATGACAATCTCATCTCCAAGACCATCGAGGATGGCGAGGGTAACAAGACGGTCGAAACCTATGAGACCTTTTGCTCTTGCTCTGGCGCCAAAATGACGCAAAGAAAACTCTCAGACGGAAACACGTGGGACTACGAGTACGACACGGATGGAAACCGAACCTCCGTGACTGACCCGTTGAACAACGTGACCACCTATGGGTACGACACCTCGGGTAACCGTACCTCCATCGTGGATCCGCTCGGGTACACAACGACCTACACCTACAACTCGGCAGGACAGGTGACGTCGAAGACGGATGCCAGGGGCTACGAGACGACCTACACCTACGATAGCAGCGGTAACCTGACAACTCTGGTGGAGCCGGAGGGCGCAACGTCTACATACTCCTACGACGGCGTAGGAAATAGGACAGAATACACCGATCCCAATGGGAGCATCTGGGAGTATGGATACGACTCTGCCGGGCGCCTCACCATCAGCACAGATCCTCTTGGAAACGAAACCACCTACGAATACGACAAGGACGGTAACCGGAGTGAGAGCAGCAACCCGGTGAGTGAGGTCACAACCTACGTTCATAACGATTTCAACCGACTTATCGAGGTTCATCGTCCAGATTCGGCGGTTCGTTACCTCTCGTACACGACGAATGGCGACCTTGTCAGCGATACCGACGAGCCTCTATTCACGCACTATTACAACGGTAGACATCGTAAGTTGTACACGATGCGGGACGATGGGGCTCTTGGAGCAATCGTTTACTCCTACGACGGTCCGGGCAGGCTGATTGAACTGAAGGATATCACCAGTACGGTATCCGGTGATCCGACCGAGGAGGACGGTGACGCTACGACCCACGGGTATGATTCCAACGGGCGCCTCATCGCGACGACGAGTCCTGTCGGCGAAGAGACCCAGTACGTTTACGACGATGCCGGTCGCCGGACCGAGACCATTTCTGCCGCTGGAGGCTCCACCAGTCTCACCTACGATGCGGCAGGCCGAATCACGGAGGTCATCGATCCTCTTGGCTACACGACGACCTATACCTTTGACGCGAGTGGTAATCGGCTGACCCTGACAGACCCACTTGGGAACCTGACTGAGTACGGATATGACGGTCAGGGACGCATGATTGTCACGACGGACCCATTGGGGAATGAAACCCACTTCTCGTATGACGCATCGGACAATTTGACAACCCTCACCGATTCGAGAGGCAATGACTGGACCTTCGAATACGATGCTCGCAACCGCCTGACGGAGGAATCGACCCCTCTTACTCACACGACAAATTACACCTATAGTTCAGCTGGCTATTTGGCCACCAAGGATGATGCTCATGGCGAGACGTCCTACACCTACGATGGAGCTGGCCGTCTCACTGAGGTCGACTACCCCAATGACCCCACGGTTACCATCACCTACGACTCCTCTGGAAATCAAACCTCTCTCGCTAAGGATGTCTGGACCATCAGTCGCACCTACGACTCATTCAACAGGCAAACCCAGTACTCGCTGATAGGAAGCCACCTCGACTCTCAGTACGCCGCCCCAACCGTCGACTACGAGTACGACGGGCGTAACCGGCGCACGAAGACCACCCTCACCACACTGGTCGAGGCGTTCGGCAGCTCGGCTACCTACCAGTATGTCTATGAATACGACTTCGACGGTTCGGACAAGCTGCTCCGAGTCGATGGCGGGAACATCACGCCGACGATGCTTGTGGAACTCGAGTATGAACCAAGCGGTCGGCAAAGCGTGCTGAGTCGTGATGTGGGGGTCACTACGACCTATGAGTATGACAGCGCAGACCAGGTTACGTCGCTTCAACACACTCGAGACAGTGACGAGGAGGTGCTGTCGAGCTTCCAGTACAGCTACGATGCTGCTGGACGTCGAACAAGTCGCCTCTCCAACGACGGCCTGATCCTCTACTCTTACGACGACACAGGCCGGTTGCTCACCGCCGCTGCTTCGGGAGCCACCGAAACTTTCGAAATGGACTCCATCGGTAACCTCACGAGAATCGATAACACCACTGGGGACCGTGATCTTGAGTACGACGAGTCGAATCGGCTAGAAAAGGAAGTTAGTGGTATAACCACTACCTTTACCTACGACGACAATGGGAACATGACCCAGAAGTCCGCGTACGGGGTAGACCACAACTACTCGTGGAAC
>JAJFLN010000608.1 GCA_021772705.1 Candidatus Cloacimonadota bacterium
GTCCGGGAGGGTCCCCGCCCGGGGGGGGCGCTGGGTGGGGGGCCCCCCAACGGTCAAACCCACCCCCCTGGCCCCAATTTCTGTCCCAGCCCCAATTTCTGTCCCAAAGGGCCTCGGTCCTGATAAACTCCTCCCCCATGGGTCCGGCTGCGACATACTACGAGGGGACACGACTCCTGGAGAATGAGGAAGTCTATCGCCACGTCTCTCCACATCCATTCGGGATGTATCGCCTGTACATCATCTGGCTTTACTTCCTAGCCCTGGCGGGTTTGATCGTCGAGTACCGCCGGGAGGGAATGGACATGTTGACCCCTTACTTCCCGGAAGTGGCGGTGGACACCCTTTACATGGGGACGTGGGCTGCAATGCTGCTCGTCTCAGGCCTGCTGCTGGCGGTGCTGCGAATCTCCATACGATGGCTGCTCTTCGTGTTCGCCGTGACGGCCTTGTCCTGGTACCTGAAGACCCAGACTGAGGCCTCGGCCTATGTGGTCCATCCTGAAGACTGGGTCCTGATGGGAGTGAGCCTGGCGGGGATTCTCTTTACCGACTATCACCGGCGATGCCATTCCTATCTGGTGACAAACCAGCGAGTGGTGATCCGATCCGGCGGCCTGTTTGGCAGCAGCGAGCGCTCCCTCTTCTACTCCCGTATCGACGATGTCATCGTCGCCCAGTCGATCACGGGAAGGATCTTCAGCTTCGGCACCATCGTCCCCCTGTCCAGCAGCGGCATCGGAACCGGCTCGGCTCACGCCGGTGCCACGGTCCAGACCGGAGCCAGGATACTGGGGGCCAATCTGGGAGTCGGTGTCGTGGGACTCAAGGGCAAGAAGATCCCCGACGAGTCTCTGGAGTACACCCTTTATAACGTGCCCGATCCGACCGGCGTGGCCCACGTAATACTCCAGGAGATCGCCACTCGGGGTTAGAGTTCCCGGCGCCGAGTTTGTCCTGCGGTTACTCTGTCTTGAGGCGGACCCGGCGCACGTAGAAGACCGTATCGGCGTACACGGTCTTGACGAGCAACTCTCGAGCCAGCAGATCCTCCAGGATCGTTCGGTCTCCCCCGTTACTGTCGATGAGGTTCATCATCGATTCCTCCCGCATGGGGTGGACCGCGGCGATCCGCAGGATGTCGTCGGCCACGTCTCCGGTGGACTCGAACTCCTCCCGCTCGTAGCCGATGAGGTACTCCACGTTGTCCAGATGGTCCGAGAAGATCTGAACGGCCCGGTTCACGATCTCCTCTGAAGGAGGTTTGATCCACTGCTCAGCGGGAGGGCGGGTCGGAACGAGGACGTAGGCTGTGGCCGGCTGGATCTCGGCCAGGAACCGGGCCAGGTTCAGCAGGGTTTCCTCGCTGTCGTTGATCCCCGGGAGCAGCATGGTCTCCGTTGTGAGGGTCCCGGTGAAGCCGGCGGCAAAGGTCTTGATGCTCTCCAGAATTCGCTTCAACTCCAGGGCGCCGTGGGGCCGGTCGATTCGTCTCCAGATGAGCTCGTCGACGGAGGCAACCTTCAGGGAGACCCAGTCCGCCAGGGCCAGGTCGCGCCGGACATCGTCTTTCCAGATGAGAGAGGCATTGGAGATGACCGCCACAGGTACCTTCAGCGGCTTCAGGGCCTGGATCGCCTCTCCCAAATGAGCGTCCAGGGTCGGTTCCCCTTCGGGTACGAAGGAGAGATGATCGACCTGCTGACCCCGGCCGACGATCGCCTCCAGGTGGGTCGTGACTTCATCCCGGATCCGGTCTGGTTCGTAGAACGGGCGACGTTCTATGAGGTAGTCCTTCGTACGTCCCAGCTGGCAGTAGACGCAGGAGTAGCTGCAGAACTTCGGAGGGATGTTGTTGATTCCGAGGCTGAAACCTAGTCTGCGTGAAGGAATCGGACCGAACGCGATACTCATCGAGCCCTCCCATCAGGTACGGGGCAGTTCTGCCGTCCGCCACTTCCGCCATCCCGCAACTTCCGCTTGTCTGGGTGCGGCTTAAACCGGCGAGGCCAAAATGTCCTGGGAAGCCTCGATCGCATTGACCGCAATAATTCTGCCTGAATGACTGTCCCTGCGGGGTCCCGGTGTGTTGAGGTATGCCTGATGACTGACGGGCTGTTACCTGTCCGAAGACCAGTCGTTGGTGATGAGGAAGTGAAACGATGAACCGAGGCGGACCGGCCCGGAGCAGCAATCGAACAGAGGAGAGTCCTGGAATGAGTGAGAACTCCGTGGCCCTGAACGAGAGGGTGGAGGGCGCCGAGTCGCCGTCCTCCGGTTCAGGGATCAAGCTGGTGGCGGGACTGGCCGTTCTGGCCCTGATCGTGTTCCTGGCGGTGAAGCTCAACCTGAAGGAGTCCTTCCAAGTTTTCCTGGGGTGGATCCGCGACCTGGGCCCGGCAGGACCGGCGATCCTCGTGGGTGCTTACATCCTCTCCTGTGTCCTGTTCCTTCCCGGATCGATCCTGACTCTGGGCGCAGGCTTCCTCTTCGGCCTTCCTGGGGGCACCTTGGCTGTCAGCATCGGCTCCACGCTGGGCTGTATCGCTGCATTCTTGGTGGGACGGTTCATTGCCCGGTCGTGGGTGGAGACCAAGATCCAGGCGAACCCTCGCTTGCGGGCCCTCGATGAGGCCGTGGCTAACGAGGGATTCAAGATCGTGTTCCTGACGCGGCTCTCGCCCCTGTTCCCGTTCAATCTTCTCAACTTCTTCTACGGAGTCACCCGGGTCAGCTTGAAGGATTACGCCCTCGCCTCATGGATCGGAATGCTGCCGGGAACGGTGATGTTCGTCTACTTCGGCACCATCGCCAGGAGCCTGACCGACCTGGCAGTCGGGACCAGCAGCGGCGGCATGGGCTCTCAGATCATGAAGGTCGTGGGACTGGTGGCCACCATCGCCGTGACGGCCAAGATCACCAAGATCGCCCGGGCCGGTCTGGAGACAGCCCTCGAACAAAGCGATGGTACGGCCGTCCCGGATTCCTCCGAATCGGCTCCCCACGAACCGGTCGACGTGTCTCCCATGGATGAGCACAACCAGACCCTGGTGGATCACGTGAAGCCTTCGGACTGGACGAATCCGGCACCGGCACCGGTTTACAACATGGTGGTCATCGGCGGTGGCCCGGCAGGTCTCGTGACGGCGGCCGCGGCGGCAGGCCTGGGAGCGAAGGTGGCGCTCATCGAGAAACACCTCCTGGGCGGGGATTGTCTCAATGTCGGCTGTGTGCCCTCGAAGGCACTCATCCGGGCAGCCCGAGTCGCCTCCGAGGTGCGGAACGCATCCGCATTCGGAGTCCATACAGGAGGGGATGTGACTGTCGACTTTCCGGCCGTGATGGAGCGAATGCGGCGCCTGCGAGCCGGCATCAGTCATCACGATTCGGCCGAGCGGTTCACCTCTCTCGGTATCGACGTGTTCCAGGGGGCTGGCCGCTTCACGGGGAAGAACACCGTCGAGGTCGATGGCAAGACCCTCCGGTTCCGAAAGGCCTGCATCGCCACCGGGGGGCGGGCCCGGGCCATCCCTGTACCGGGTCTGAAGGAGGCCGGTTTCCTGACCAATGAGTCCGTGTTCAATCTCACCGAACTACCCAGGGATCTGGCCGTCATCGGTGCCGGGCCCATCGGCTCCGAGCTGGCCCAGAGCTTCGCCCGCTTTGGTTCCAGGGTCCACCTGATCAATCAGCAGCCGCAGATCCTGGCCCGGGAGGACAGGGCTGCCGCCGCCGTGGTGGAGAAGGCCTTCGTCGAGGAAGGTATTGAACTGTATCTCGGAGCGAAGTCGCAGCGCGTCGGCGTCGAGGACGGCCGCCGCAAGATCGAACTCGAGCATGACGGCGAGACCCGGACCCTGGTGGTGGATCAGATCCTTGTCAGCGCCGGCCGGACTCCCAACGTGGAGGGGCTGGGTCTCGAGGCCGCCGGGATCAGCTACGATCCTCACAAGGGCGTTCGTGTCGACGACTTCCTGAGGACCACCAACCCGAACGTCTTCGGTGCTGGTGACGTGGCCTCCCGGTATCAGTTCACCCACGCGGCGGACTTCCTGGCCCGTCTCGTGATCCGCAACGCCCTCTTCATGGGACGGGGCCGAGCCAGCGCCCTGACGATTCCCTGGTGTACCTACACGGACCCGGAGATCGCCCACGTCGGCATGTACGAACACGAGGCGAAGGCGGCCGGTATTCCCGTCACCGTCCACGTGCAACAGATGGCGGAAGTGGATCGGGCCATCGTGGATGGAGACACGGAAGGCTTCGCCAAGGTCATCGTCAAGGAGGGCACGGATCAGATCCTGGGAGCCACCCTGGTCTCCAGTCACGCCGGTGACATGATCGGAGAGATCTCCGTGGCCATGGCAGCCGGCATGGGCCTGGGAAAGATCGCCAACGTGATCCACCCCTACCCGACCACAGCGGAGGCGATTCGCAAACTGGGAGATGCCCACAACCGGACCCGGCTGACGCCATTCGTGAAGGGCCTGTTCCAGAAGTGGCTCGGCTGGAGTCTCGGGAGCCCATAGCCCGGCGCTCCCCCTCGATCCGGTAGACTGTGTCCACCCAAGACCACGCTGCCAGGGAGATTGAAATGAACACCAGCAACGACGTCGAGCCTGCCGGAGGGACGGCCGGCTCATTCGATACGGCAATCACGCGGATGCTGGGGATTCGCTTTCCGATCATCGCGGCTCCCATGTTCCTGGTCTCCAATGCCGACATGCTTGTCGCCGTGGGAGACGCGGGAGCCACAGGGGCCATGCCGTCCCTCAACGCTCGCACCGCCGACGCCTTCAGGGAGACTCTGGAGAACATCCGGGGCCGGACGACAACTCCCTACGGCGTCAACATCATCCTCTGGAACAATCCTCGGCTGGAGGAGGATCTGAAGATCTGTCTCGAGTTGCAGGTTCCCTATCTGATCACGAGCATGGGAGATCCCACCCAGGTTGTGAAACTCGCCCACGAGCGGGGAATGCTGGTCTTCGCCGACGTGATAGGGATGCGACACGCCGAGAAGGCCGTGAAGGCTGGCGTGGACGCCATCATCGCCGTCTGCTCCGGGGCCGGAGGACACGCGGGACTCCTGTCGCCATTCGCCCTGATTCCCTGGCTGGTCAAGGAAGTTCCTGTCCCGATCATCGCTGCCGGAAACATCGTCAACGGCCAGACCATGGCCGCCGCCATGGCACTCGGCGCCTCCGCTGCTTACGTCGGAACCCGGTTCATCGCCACGCCGGAGTCCCCGGCGCCGGACGGCTTCAAGCAGATGATCCTCGACGCCAGTCCGGAAGACATCGAGTACACACCGGAGGTTTCGGGACACCCGGCCAGCTTCCTCAAGGCTAGTCTCGAGCGATTCAGGCAGGGCCAGCCGGAGGGAGAGCCTCCGTCCCTCGCCGGCGCCAAGGCCTGGAAGGACGTCTGGAGCGCCGGGCAGGGCTCCGGCTTGATCAACCAGGTCAAGCCCTGCGCACAGGTGGTCCAGGAATTCGTGGACGAGTACAGGACCTGCACGGCGAGCCTGTGAGGCTGTCCGGCCGGTTCGCGTGGATAGCTTGCGTCGCGATCCCCTGTTTCCTATCAGGGGTTGTCGCTGACACAACGGCAGTGGGCAGGACCTTGCCTTCGCCGCCGCCTCATCCGGTTACCGTCAGCGACTTGCCCTCGCTGCTGCTGGCGACGCCGGAGGGCGTGACCGCGAGAGAGTGGTCGGGGGCGATCGTGCTGGGGATCGCCTCAAGTTCGAGTCGACAGGATCGAGCGGCCGGCCTGATCGAGCTGCTCGTGGCCATGTCCATCCTCATGGCTGTCTTGTTTGCCCTGCTCGGCGTGGTGGATCTCAACTCCAGCACCACCCGGAGCAACCGGGAGTACCAGTTGACCAACCGCCTCGCCCAGAACATGCTGGACCGCTATGGCGCCTACACCACGAAGGAATTGATGGAGCTCTTCATGGCCCATCAGGGCCTTCTGATCGCTTCGCCGGAATACAACAGTTCCATCACCGGGGTGTTGAAGAACACCATCGACTGGGTTTCCCGTCCCGCCAGCAAGGAGGAGGGTAGCCTGGCCTGCTACGACGGCAAGGTGGCGGCCCTGATGAGCGCTTCACCGGGAGGTCTGGGGGGCCTGCGCGGCCTCGTCACGGTTCGATCGATTCTGAGCAGTATTCGGGTTCTGGTGCTTCCGGATCAGGTGGCCGTTGGGACGGCGCATCAAGCCTTCGATGAGCAAGGAAACCTGACCGGCAGCGGTCAGCGCGAATCCGTGGAGGCTCTGGGAGCCAAACTGGCAAGGACCGTCACGGCCCTGGTCGCGATCTGAGGTCGAACATTGGCTACTCACTACAAGGGAACCGCATCGGAGGTCAGGGCACTCGATGCCCTCATAGCGTTGAACCGCGCCGCAGGAACTCTGGCCTCGGATCTGGACAGGTGTTTGGTTCCTTCCGATCTCTCGCCGAGCCAGTTTGGATGTCTGGAGGCCCTTCTGCATCTGGGACCGCTCTCGCCTAGGGTGCTGGCTCAGAAGCTGTTGCACAGTCCCTCGAACATCACAACCGTGGTGGATAATCTGGAACGGGACGGCCTGGTCCGAAGAGAGAGAGACTCTACCGATCGCCGATGCGTCACGGTTCATCTGTCTCCCCGGGGACTGCGAAAGATTCAAGCCCTGTTCCCACCTCATGTGGAGCGGGTCGGTTCTCTCCTCAGTGTCCTGACGGCAAAGGAGCAGAAGGAACTGAAACGGCTTTGCAGGAAGCTTGGACTTGGTGTGGCCGGGCTGTTCATGGCCCGCCAGAAGGAGGCGCGTCAATGACCCTCACGATCCGTAGATCCGAAAGCCGAGGCCAGGCCGATCACGGTTGGCTCCTGGCCAGACATAGCTTCTCGTTCGGTCAGTATCACGACCCAGAACACATAGGATTCCGGGATCTGCTCGTCATCAACGAGGACCGGATACAGCCTGGCCGAGGGTTTCCCACCCATGGTCACCAGGACATGGAGATTCTCACCTATGTCCTGGAGGGCGCCCTGGAACATAAAGACAGCATGGGCAACGGATCCCAGATCCGTCCGGGCGAGGTTCAGCGGATGACCGCCGGCACCGGCGTCCAGCACAGCGAGTACAACGCCTCTCAGGAAGAGGAGCTGCATCTGCTCCAGATCTGGATACGGCCAGGGGAGTCGGGCCTGGAGCCGGGTTACGAACAGAGTCAGCTGGATCTGGACTCCAGGATAGGTGAGCTCGTGCCAGTCGCAAGGCCAAATGGAGGCAACGGGACGCTGACCCTCCATCAGGATGTGTCGGTTCACGCTGCCCGGCTGCGCCCGGGCGACAGGGTAACGGCGAGTCTGGACCAGGGCCGCCACGCCTGGCTGCAGGTGATACGTGGCCGCCTGCAGGTCGCGGACGCCAGTCTCGCCGAGGGCGATGGCGCCGCCATCAGCGATGTGAGCGAACTGTCACTCCGGGCCGTCTTGGACTGCGAGTTGCTGCTGTTTGACCTGAGGTGAGACGGCTCCCATCGAGCCCCCCCCTCACCCCAGCAGGTCGCGGATCTTCCTCATGCTCATCGGCCTTCCTGACGCTGCATGCGGCGGATCGACTTGGTGATCGTCTTCCAGCGCCGCTTCGTATCCTGTCGCAGCCGGGCGTCCTGCCGGGTCGCCTGGTAGTTGATCTCCCGCTGCAGCTTGCGGAAACTCGAGAGCCGTTTGCCTGGCAGCTTGCCCGTCACAACGGCGTCCTGGACAGCGCAGTCCGGCTCCTTGTGGTGGGAGCAGTCCGTGAACCGGCAGTCCTTCGACAGCGCTTCGATCTCGGAGAATGCGTCCTCCAGACCGGCCTCTCCATCCCAGAGCTGGATCTCCCGGATGCCCGGATTGTCGATGACCAGGGCGCCTCCTGGCAGCAGGATCATCTCCCGGTGTGTCGTGGTGTGCCGCCCCCGGTCGTCAGCTTCCCGCACCGCGCCGACGGCCATGCGGTCGGCGCTGGCGAGACGATTGATGAGGGTCGACTTGCCCACCCCCGACGAGCCCAGGAGGGCCACGGTCTGGCCAGATCCGAGGTAGGGCTCGAGCTGATCCAACCCTTCGTCCTCGAGGCAGCTGATGGCGTGGACCGGAACGGCGGGGGCCGCGGCCTCCATCTCCGTGATCCGGGCGTCCACCTCATCGCAGCCGTCGGCCTTGTTGAGGATGATGACCGGACGAGCGCCACCGTCCCAGATCAGGATCAGGGCTCGCTCGATCCGGCGGGGGTTGAAGTCTCCGTCCAGGCCGGCGACGATGAAGACCGTGTCCACGTTGGCGGCCACGATCTGCTCGCTGGTCTCCTGGCCGGCTGTCTTGCGGGACAGCTTGCTTCGGCGGGGAAGCAACGTCTGGATCGTGGCCGAAGCCTCACTCAGGCGAGGAGTGACGGCGACCCAGTCGCCGACGGCGGGGCGG
Source organism: Candidatus Cloacimonadota bacterium (assembly GCA_021772705.1). Lineage (GTDB taxonomy): Bacteria > Muiribacteriota > UBA6191 > JACPRK01 > JACPRK01 > OFTM100. The sequence goes on from JAJFLN010000608.1 coordinate 8,463, forward strand.
CTCTCTGAACGGTCGCCGTCCTGCAGCAACCGGCCGGCCATGCGGGCCGTCAGCTTGCCGTGCTGCGTCAAGAGCTGGAAGATGGCGCCGTGGTGCGTCGCCACCCTGCCGGGGATCATGGCCGGCTCGTTGAGAGACTGGAAATGACCAGCCATCTCCTCGGTCCATCCCAGGTCCTGGAGCTGTATTCGATTGTCTGTACTGCCGGAAGCTGCGTCTATCACGTCATGTCAGACGACTCCCTGAACCGTGGCGTGCGCCTCCGGCGGGACGCCCATGATAGGATCGATTGTCCCATGAGCCACCTGACCTATCAGACCGATCCCTCCTGGGCGCAGACAGCGCTGCGGGACATTCCTTCCCTGCTGGCCGACCACAAGGTCTGCGAGGAGAAGGCGACTCTGACTGCTCAGTCGATCATCCGGAAGTGGGCCGGCAAGTATCCGATCCTGGAGCCGGAGATGAAGACCCTGGCCAGGGAGGAGAACGCTCACGGTATCCTGGTGGCCAGGAAGCAGACCGAGTTCGGCTCCATCGCGCCGCCGCCTCGGCAGCACCCCTACGCCAGGGCCCTGCGAGACGTGGTGGCCCAGGGGGGCGGCACGCTGCTGGATCTCCTCCTCGCCTCCAGCCTCATCGAGGCCCGCTCCTGCGAGCGATTCGTACTCCTGGCGGAGGCCTCCCGGGGTAGCTCGCTGGCCGGGTTCTACGAGGACTTCATTGCCGCCGAGGCTCGTCATCACGCCATGTTCGTTCGGATGGCACAGGAGTGCTTCGGCGAGAAGGCGGCCCTGATCCGGTTGAGGCGGCTGGCCGTCATCGAGGCAAAGATCGTCCAGGCTTTGCCTCGACTGAGTCGCATTCACTGACTCCGTGCCGGGGTGTCAGGGCAGCCGGGCGATCTTGACCTGCTTCTTGTCGTCTCGCCAGAGCAGCCAGGCATGGCCCGGGTCGACAGCCCGGATCTGGTGCAGCATCACCTTGTCGCCCACGGCGGACAGGTTCTTCGGTTTGCTCCAGCTCCGGCCGCCGTCACGGCTGCGGGCCCAGCCAATCCAGTGGGGGTCGAGTCCGTTGGATACGGCCCAGGCATGGTTCCCGTGGATAGCCAGCAGGGAGCAGTTGTCCTTGTTCAGGCCAGGCCAGTACCTTCCTGTGTTCTTGAAGCTCTTGCCCCCATCAAAGCTGACGCCCAGCAGCAGGGGATACATGGGATACTGCTTCTCGGACCACTGCATCAGCAGGTAGGAGCCGCTCATGGCCAGGCTGGGATTGACCTGGTCGAACCCTTCCGTCTCGAGACCGACGGGAGCCGGCTTCGACCAGCCTCGTCCGGGGCCCATGGAGCGGGACATCACGAGGAGTTTGGAGTCCACCGACCGGTCCCGGCTCTGCCAGATGAGAGTGGCCACACCCTCCCGGGACAGCACGCCGGCGTAGCGGCCGACGGTATTCACCTGACCCGGCAGGACGGACGGAACGGTCCAGGTGCCATCCACGTGCCACGCCACCACAGGGGCTCGCTCCTCGTCAGATTTCCAAATGGCCAGCAGCAGGTTCCTCGATGATCGGCCCCCCCCGTCGATGAGCAGAAGAGGGGACTGATAGCTGTCGACGGGGCCGAGCAGCTGCGGCTTGTCCCAAGAAGAGACGAGAGAGTCCGTCGACGTTGCCTGAACCCAGGACTTGCCGTCCGGTCCCTTGGCGGTGAAGACCATGTGATAGCGATCCCCTAGGGCTGCCACGGGTAGATGAGAGTCCAGATGGGCCTCGGGAGTGTTCCTGGACTCGGGCTGCCGCCAGCTCTTGCCCTCGTCCCGGGAGAGACGGAACTCCACGCCTTGCTTCTTGACGTACCAGGCCGCCAGGATCTGGTCGCCCATCACGGCCATCCCGAGTCTGTGGGTCGTCTTGCCCTTCGTTGAGAGACGGAGCGGATGTTCAGGCGAAGGAACCTCCCGGGTCTCCAGGGTTCGGGGCAGGGCCAGGAAAGGGTCCTTCGGTGGGTCGGCGGCAGAGGTCCTCGACGTCGAGACGGCTGCATCGGCGGTCTTCCCGGGCCTGATGGAGGCGTCCCGGGATTCCCGTTGCCAGAGCGACGCCGCGTAGTACCCCGACACTCCGATGAAGGCCACCGCAGCCAGGGCAGCCCACTTCCGGAGGCCGTTCTTACCGGTCGCTCCGTCCTGGTCCCCCATCGTGGAACCCGGGAGGGATGGCGAAGATGACGGGCTTGGTAGTCCCATCGCCGGGGTGGACCGGCTCCCGGTTGACAGGGCCTCGGCACCTGCCTGAAACGACGCAGAGCTGTGCCGCTTGCCAGCCCGGGACAGGGCGAACTTCAGCTGCCGGGCCGACTCGAAGCGGTCCTTCGGGTCCAGGGCGGCGGCTCTGTCAATCAATGCGGCGATCGGCTCCGGCACCGTGACGGCCAGGTCACGAACAGGAGTGAGGCGAGCCATGGATCGGGCCATGATCAGGTTGGAGCCCGACAGATCGAAGAAGGGAAACCGTCCTGTGGCGAACTCGAACATGGTCGCCCCCAGGCTGTACAGGTCGGACAGATCGGTGGCGGCTTCTCCTCGGGCTTGCTCGGGCGCCATGTACCTGCTGGTGCCGAGGACCGTGCCCTCCTGGGTCAGCCCTTCCCCTTCCTCGCCGGTGGTGAGACCGAAGTCGGTCAGTACGGCGCCCCGTTCGGCGACTTCCATGAAGATGTTGGCCGGCTTGATGTCCCGATGGATCACTCCGGCGGCGTGAACCTCCACTAGGGCGCCGGCCAGAGGAGTGAAAAGAGCCAGAAACTCCTCCGTGTCGAACTCGGGAGACTCGGGCCATCGGCCGAATGGGTCCGGTTCCATGGTCCGGCTGTCGAGGGTGGCACCATCCAGGAGCTCCATGACGTAGTACAGCAGCTCCCCCTCCTCTCCGGCATCGAAGACCTGAACGATGTTGGGGTGGCTCAGCTTGCCCAGGATGGTGGCTTCCCGATGGAATCGCTCCGCCACGGTTGGCAGGTTCCGGACCTGGGGGGGAAGGACCTTGATGGCCACGTCCCGCCTGAGCTTTGGGTCCCGGGCCCGGAGCACGACTCCCATGCCTCCGGCGCCGATCTTCCTGATCACTTCGTATCGACCGAAGGACTCCGGGACTGTCACGGAGGCCGTCACGGTAACTGGGCGATGGCCACGTTGCGGGACTTGTTGCTCCAGAGGACCCATGCCTTGCTGGAAGGCAGGGTCACCAGAGAGGCCGGCCCGTCGGGGACTTCCGTATCGCCGAATGGGTTGAAGCGGGTGAACTGTTTGCCCCCGTCCCGGCTGCCGGTCCAGACGAGATGACGGGTGGCGGAATGACGACCCGTCACCCAGAACTTGTCGCCCGTGACGGTGAACATGGTCCTGTTGTCCCGGTTGTAAGGCCCCCAGGGAAGTCCGAGACCCTGGAAGGAGAGTCCGTCGTCGTCACTGACTCCGATCACCAGGGGATGGGACGTGAGGTGATTCTCGGACCAGCTCATGTACAGTCGTCCATCCCGAGGAACCATGCGCGGGTAAGCTCGATCGAATCCGGAGGAGGAGATCTTCAGCGGCGCTGGCTCGGTCCAGGGTTTTCCCGGGCCCTCGGAGCGGCTCGCGTAGAGGTCCAGGTTCTCGTTGCCGGCACGTTGATGCCAGACCACCAGGCCGCCGTTGGCGGCGGTAACGTGGGCCGTCACCCGTCCGTGACCGCCCACCCTGGGAGGGGAGATCGGTTCGAGCCAGGAATCCCCACGGGGAGAGCCCCAGGAGATGCTGGGTGTCTTCCCCTTCGGGCCAAACCAGGTGGCCAGCATGGGCGCCGAGGCTCTGTCCTCGTCGCTGATGGCGAGGAAGACCCGGCTCGAGAAGTCCTGCGCCGGTCCGAGGGGGACAGGGGTGGACCATGTGGTCAAGTCCGAAGGTGCCGCCGTGGTGTGAATCCAGGGTTTTCCGTCGGCTCCGGCGGCGCAGAAGAGCAGGCGATAGCGGCCTCCGGTGGCGACAAAGGCCAGCTCGCTCAGGCTGTGGGCCTGCAGCGCCCCGTCTATCCCGGGCCGGCTCCAGGACCGTCCACTCTTGCGGCCGGAAGCGACTCCGATCCTTCCATCGGACCGGACCCAGACGGCGGCCATCTCGGTGCCCTGAGCCGCCAGACCGACTCGCCGGCCGATCTCGCTCCCCGTGGTAAGCAGCAGGGGAGTAGCGGGTCGTGGAATCCGGGCGACAAGAATCTGCCTGGCAGGCTCCGGCTCGGGAGGGGCGGCCGGCTCGGCCTTCAGCTCCGGGGCGGCGGTGGCCGTGGACGCCGGAGGCGGCGGAGTTGCAGCGGGAGCTTGCAGCATTTGATAGACGGCGAAGGCCCCCCCCACGCCAGCCAGGAGAAGCAGCACCAGAGGCAGGATCAGTCTTGGCGCCGACTGCTGCATGATGCTGACCGTGTCATCCGGCACTCCGATCTGGGCGGAAGTCATGGTGCCACTCGGCGTACTGGCGCTGGTCATACCCGGGCTGGACATCCGGGCGCTGGACATCTGGGCGCTGCTGATCCGGCTACTTGAAGGAAAGGCCCGGCTCGCCTCGACGGAATCGGGCGGATCGTCCAGATGCTTGGCGGCCCGCAGCAGCGCCCGGTGCAGGTCCTTCGCCGATTGATAGCGCTCCTCCCGGTACAACTTGACGGATCGGTCGATCACGTCGCCGATGGCCTTGGGCACCTGAGGGGCGGCCTTGACCATGTCCGGTATCTCCGCCACCAGCCTGGCCGCCAGCAGCTGTCTGCCTCGCATCTGATGGAACGGCACCCGGCCTGTGGCGAATTCGTACATGCAGGTACCCAGGCCGTAGACGTCGGACAGTCCGTCGGCCGGCTCGCCTCGGACTTGCTCCGGGGCCATGTACCGTGCCGTGCCGAGGATGGTCCCTTCCCGGGTCAGGCTCTCGGCGTCGTCGACATGGATCAGCCCGAAGTCGGTCAGAACGGCGCCCCGATTGGGGACTCCGCCCAGGATGTTGGCTGGCTTGATGTCCCGGTGAATGATGCCCTCGACGTGGCAGTCTTTTAGAGCGTCGGCGAGGGGGGTGAAGACCTCCAGGAACTCCTCGCCGTCAAACTCTCTTGGAGGAAGTTCTTCGTTCGGATCTTCCGAGCGGTGGGTTCTCTCGTCCAGGCCCCGGCCGTTGAGAAGCTCCATCACGTAGTAGAGCATCCCCTGCTCGCTGCCGACGTCGAAGACCCGGACGATGTTGGGATGGCTCAGCTTGGCCAGGACCAGGGCCTCCCGGCGAAATCGCTCCACAACCGATTCCGATGCCTGCAGGTGAGTCAGGATCGCCTTGACGGCCACCTCCCGATCGAGCTTCGGATCATGGGCCCGGAGGACCATGCCCATGCCGCCGGCAGCGATCTTCCCCGTGATCCGATACCGGCCAAAGGCAGCCGGGAACTTCTCCTCACCCATGGCAGGAGACTCTACCAGACAGGGAATCCAGTCAGACCGAACGGATCTAGAATCCCCATGATCCGCCGTCGCTCCCGTGGAAGAGGGGGGGGGCCCGCTCCACGGAGCCTGGTGCCGACGATCGGATCATCGGACGTCGATGACCTGTCGCAGGTTACCCACGTTACCCGCCCGATCCCGGGCCACCAGGGTCACGGTGTGTTCACCCCGGGTCAGGCCTCGGAGTCGGATGGAGAAGGCTTCCTTCTTCTTGTCGGCCAGACCATCGGTGATCGTGGCCAGTTGCCATTCCTCGTGGTCGACGGAGTACTCGATGGTGAGCAGGCGGCTCGTGGCGTCAGAGGCACTGCCGAAGATCGAGACTCTTCCTCGCCCCGGTCGAAGAACCTTCAGCTTCCCGAACTCCGGCGGCGTGTGATCGATCACGAAGGGAGCGCTGCGATGGGATGCGGTCCTGGCCTCCGGCTCGGGCCGGCTCCAGCTGTCTCCCACCGTGACCCGGACCCGGTAGACACCGTCGGGCAGCTTGCGGGTATCCCAGTCAATCCGGCGGGCCGCAGTGGGTTCCTCAAGAGCCGGTTGCCAGTTGCGCTCTCCCTCGCCGCGGAAGTCGATCCGGGACCAGAGCTCGTCGTCGTTGAGATCCGAGGCCTTCCAGGTCACCTTTCGTACCCACCTCGGCGGGACCTTCTTCCGCCCCTCCGCCAGCTTCCGGGCGTGCCTGGATGAGGGCTCGGGATGCTGGGCGTGGACTCTGACGACGGCGGAAGCGACCTTCACGGAATCGACCGATGGCGCTGCGTTCACTGTGGTGTAGAGCAGTCGGAATCGCTCGAAGACGGGGGGACGCCGGGCGCCGGTTCGGTCCAACTCCACCCGGACTTGCAGGAACCGGCCCGCAGGACTCTGGACTGGGCTTCCCGCTTCATCGGCCAGGGAAGGCGACCAGTCGCTCCAGGTGAAGTCCGGCTTCTTACTGCCACCGCTACGGGTGGAGACGTGTACCGATCCGAGGCCCCGGCCCGACCAAGAGAGGTGTCCCCACCGGGCCGGCAGACCTGCGTCGAGAGGCTGGGACATCCAGGTACCTCTCGTGGCTGGATCGAGAGGCATCCGGTAAAGGCGGCCCGGGTTGCCCGTACCGACCAGGAGTCCACCGGAGGGATCCGGAGCCAGGCACATGATCTGGTCCTCGCTCAAGTTGGCCCATCGGGTCACTCGTGTTCCGGGACCGACGCGGAACAGGACGCCCGAATTCCCCGTACCGATTGTGGCCACTCCGGGGCCGCTCCGGGCGAGGGAGAGCAGGACTTCCTGGTCGGAGGAGAACAGGGGCACGGGCAGCCCGTCGGGTCCGATTCCGTAGAGCTGCTGCTTCTTGCTGGTCCCCATCCGGCCGAACTTCGGAGGCTTTCCTGCCGGAATTGGAGCGGCTGGAACGGGAGTCGGCTTTCCGGCCCTCAGGGCCTTGGCGACGAGCTTCCGCCAGACCCCGGTCGTCGCCGTCGTCGATCCCGAGGAGGCGGTGCTGCCGGAAGCTCTCTTCCTCACTGCCGGTCCCGAAGCGGCGGCTCCCTTCGATGCCGGGAGGGTCTCGAGTCCCGTGACGGCGGCGGCCAGGATCAGAGGGCCATGACGCAGGACGGCACGGATCTCCTTCT
>JAJFLN010000609.1 GCA_021772705.1 Candidatus Cloacimonadota bacterium
TTGATAGCCGAGGATTGGGAAAAGCTGCGCGAACTGGCCAAGGCCAAAACGCCGAAGCAAGCGCCTGTGGGCCCCTCGACAAGCTCGGGACGAACGGATCCGGAATAGGCCAGGGGACCCCCTACGGGACATGCACCCGCCGCCCGGAAGGCGGCTCCAGGGAAGTGGGACGAAACAGGTCGTGAGTCCCTGCTGACCACGTAAAGATACGTTACAACCGCATCTCCTGAAATCGGGCGTGGCTAGCGAGACTTTGGGCTGGACCGGCAGAAGCCATGGCTGGCGTTCCCCGGCTGTACCGGGTGATGGGATGGGGCATGACACTAGGCGGGGAAAGAGAACGGGGCGATCTATGGAACCTGGCTTCCTGATCGGTTAAGACCAGAGTGGCCATCTACAACGGAGCCTCTGGGGAGTGGGCACAGCTCTTGCTAAACTGGATTGGAGGGTCGAGACCCGAACGGGAATCGTCCGAAGGCCTGAGAGGCTCCAGATGATGTTGAACAGAAAGAGAGTTGGAAAAGCCGGTGGGAGAAGCCGAAGAGGCCAGTCCATGCTGGAGCTCGTCATCGCCCTCCCGTTTCTGCTGACACTGCTGTTGGGAATCTTCGAGGCCGGCTACTTGATCTACTCCAAGAGTGCTGCCGAACGGGTGGTCCAGGATGCGGTCCGCTTCGGCACCCAGAACACGGGTCCCGGAGAAGCGACTCGTACGGAGGATGAGATCCTGGCCCGGATCGGCAACATGAAGTCCACGTCGTGGGAGAACTTCGTCGTCGTACTCGACTCGAGTCTGACGCTGGGTGGACGTGACGCACTGGAAGTGACGATCCAGTTCGACCAGCCGCTGATGTCGGTCTGGCTGGCGCCGGTGGTGGGCCATTCCGTCGCGCTCTCGACGAGTGCGGCATACCAGAAGGACATTTGAAGATGAACAGCAGCGGATACTCCGGAAGGCGTAGGAGGCGAGGCCAGTCACTGGTCGAGATCGCGCTGGCACTGCCGATCTTCCTGATCTGCCTGGGTGGCATCATCGAGGCGGCGCGGATCACGGCGACCCGGGCTGCACTTCAGCGGGTGGCCAACACGGCAGCCAACTTCGGGACCTCGACGCTGGTGGACCAGCAGATCCCGACGGTCTCGGACATCAGCACCAAGATCCGGGAGGCAGCCATGCCTCCGCTCGCGAAGAGCGACATCGTCATCGACGTGGTCAACACGGACTACAATGTGAATGACCTGCGTTCCCTGAGGATCAGACTGACCTACGAGATGGAGCTGATCGTCCCGATCATCTCCACGCTTCTCGGCGGTTCGGGAGGGACACGAGAGGTGGCCGCCGTGGCGATACTTCCCTATCAGGGCAACCTGCCCAGCTCGAGCGACGATGCTGGACAGATACCTGACGAGGAGGAGGAAGAGGAAGATCCGCCCGCGGAGGAGACGCCGCCCCAGTTCACGATCCAGGACAACGGCCGAATCGTGGCCAACGAGGAGCTGGATCTGACCATGACAGCTCTGGGCGAGGACGCCACCTGCAGAAAGGGTAACAAGGACAAAGACACTTCGGTCTACGGAGGTTACCGGGTCAACGGCTACGGAGACTGGATCGAGATGAACGGTGGCTCGACACTGTCAGGTGGCGAAGAGCTGGAGGTAACCGCCTTTCCTGCCGACTCCTACGTGGAGTTTCAGGGCAAGTCCGTTCTGCAGGGCTGCGCGAACACGATCTATCAGTCCGGCGAGTCAGACCCTCAGGTCGTGGTTATCAGGGACGGGGAAAGCCTTCCCGACGTTCCGGCATTCACGGCGGGTACAGGGTTGCAGGATTACCTTTCGGCCTACGTGGATACGAGTACGGGCAAGGCCGTGCTGGGAGAGGGCCAAGCCCTGGTGCTGTACGAATTCGAGGTTGATGCCGGAGACGCCGCAGCAGACTTTCAGGATCTGGCTTTGCTGATCGAGTGGAGCAAGTGAGGCTGCCATGAAGAGCTCATCCAAGCAATACGCGAACAAGCAGGGAGGAGTGGCGGTCTTCCTGGCCATCGCCCTGTCGACCCTGATGATTGTGACAGCCCTCGGTGTGGACGTGTCGATGGCCTACAGCAAAGAGGCGGAGCTTCAGAAGGCGTTGAACGGCGCCGTCCTGGCTGTGGCTCGCGGGCTGGCACAGGAGGACTCCAAAAGTACGGCCAAGGCCGCCGGCGTCGAAGTAGCCGCCGCGAACGGATTCACAATTGCCCCCGGTGATATCGAGATAGATCCGAACGAGAACAACAAGGCTCTGGTGAAAGTGTCGTCGAGCCAACCCTCACCACTCTTCTTCCTGCCCTTGACCGGCGTCGACTCTCTCAACATCAGTTACGTGGTCTATGGTGTCGCCCTGGGTGGCAACGCCCGGATCATCACAGAGCCGCCGGACGACAAGTACGAGTCCCTCGGCCTGGTGCCCATCGGCGTACCCCATGCCGACCTGCTGTGGCTGATTCAGACCGAGAGGAATGACCTGGACGCCGCCGATGCAGCGCAGCTCGGAAACTCGCTCTTCAAATCCGGAGACAGCTTTGTTGAGGGCCAGGAATACGTCCTGAAGGGCGGAAACAACATCGGTTTCCGACTCAACAAGATCGCCGGTGTGGGAAGCGGCGCCAGCAACCAGGGGGCCATCGAGTTCGCAGGCGGGGGAAACGGCGCGAGCCGTTACGAACGGTACTTCAAGTTCGGTTACGAGGGCAACGTAGCCATCGGCGACATCGTGGAGGCCAATACCGGCACCATGGCCGGCCCGACAGAGCGAGCCAACGACTACCGGGTCAATCACGACGTCGATGCCAGCTATCTGGGCGGAGGCGAGTGGAACCTGGAGGCCGCCTCGGGGAGAGTTGTCACGGTACCTCTCATACGACAGGCCGGAGTGGCCGAGCCAGCAGACATGGGAACAGGGATCAACTATGTGGGCAACTTGCCCTACTCCTACAACGGCAACCAGGACTACGAAGTGATCGGCTTTGCCAACTTCCTGATCATGCCCTACAACGAGTATCCCAGCGCCACGGACCCGAAGCAGCAGGGTGTCGTTACAGGCAAGTTCCTGAAGTACGTCAGCACGCCACCAGACGGACAGAACCCCGGTTAGGGGCAATGCCGGTGAATTAGTTTCCGGACGGGAACAAATTAGTGGAAGG
>JAJFLN010000610.1 GCA_021772705.1 Candidatus Cloacimonadota bacterium
AGGGGCTAACGGAACCGGAATATGACAGTGTACACCCTACGGGACATGCACCCGGGACTCTCCACTTTCGTGAATCCAACTGCCGGCGTCAGCGCCTCATGTCAGGATCAGGTACCACTCCCCGGGGGGGCATGTCGGAAAAAGCCGACAGGGCAGTGTGGGGCCGGGAAGGGCATGATCGGCATGGAACCAGGAGACTCCCGGTTTGGACTTTACCTGGCGCGCCTCTTGCTGTAAGCATGACTCGGACAGCCGGGATACGCTTGGCTGCGAGGAGCTCGAAGGAGGGCATCCCACATGATAGGAATCCACCGAGTCGCGGCGCGTCCGGCGCGTGCAGGCTTCACTCTTATTGAAATCCTGGTGGTCATCGTCATCATCGGTGTTCTGGCGACCATGGGTGTTTCGAAGTACACCGAGTTCACGACTGATTCCCGTCGCAACTCCTGCATTTCGAACCAGACCGGCGTCGACAAGGGTGTCGGTGTCTGGGAGAGCCAGAACGTTGCCATCACGAAGAGGAGTCCGGTGAAGCTCACCTTCGCCGGAAATGGGAACATAACGGCTCGCTCAGGGACGCTACCGACGAAGCTGCAGTCTCCCAACGATGGTGTTATCGCCGACTTCATTCGAGACGACAACGTCTTTATGTGTCCCGAGTTCGCCAACGACGCCGGTGGGTACGGGGCTGTCGACCGAGCCGCGGAAACCTACATCTGGGTTTCGTCGGTCACGGCACTGGACTTCCTGAACAACAACCGTCGAGGCGTTGCTTGCAAGAACTACAGCAATTCGACCGGGACTGAAGGCGCCGATGTGCCCGGCCCGGACGGAACGGTCGACACTCGCCACCGATAGAGAATCTGCTTCCTCATCCGGGAGGGTCCGGAGTCCGGATACTCCCCCGGCGGGCGTCGGATGGGCACCCATGGCCCCTTCGACGCTCGTCGTGATGAGGGGCGCCTGCTGATGGGATAGAGCATGGGTGGATGGCCCCGAAGAAGTCGAAGATCCGGCTTCACCCTGATCGAGATCATGGTGGTGATTATCGCTGTAGGCGGCATGGCCGCGGCGGGTACGATGATGATCACCCCCCAGATCAGCTATTTCCGCTCTCGCCGGGACGCCGAGAACATCGTTGAGTCCCTGCGCCGTGCCCGGTCCCAGGCCATGGCCCGAGGGGGCAGCGGGAACTTCGGTATCATCATCTTCCGAGGCAAGCTCGACACGACCCGAACCTCCGTCGAGGCCTACGATACGTCTCTGCAGACCCCATTCTGCTTTGCCGAGTTCGCAGATCGGGATTCTGTCACGGACAACAACGACAGGGACCTGGGAGAGGTGAGCAAGCCAAGCATGTCGAGTCTGGCTCTGGCCGTGGCGGAGTTCGAGCCCGAGACCCTGACCAAGGTCTCCCTGCGACAGAACATCATCGGCATGCATGAGGAGACCTCTCTCCTGGGCAGCAGCTGCAATCCCCTGTCCAATGCAACGATCTTCCAGTTCGACTCGAAGGGGCGACTCGACCAGGGGAAGTCCTCCCTCGGTGGCTGCATCCGGGAGCCCTCCTCGGGAACGGTGCGCTCCTACTCCTTCGACATCGAGAATCCAAACATGGGCTACTACCGAGTTCGAGTCCGGGTGACCGGTTCTGTCGAGATCTCCGGCATGAACGAGATCCCCGACAGCTGTGCTGACAGGGCCCCCACGGTTCAGGACGCCACCGGGGACGAGTCCGCCTTCTGAGTCCCATGAAAGCACCCTCATACCGATCGGGAGTGACGCTGCTGGAGATGCTGATCGCCATCGTCGTCAGCTCCGTCGTGATGCTTGGATGCGGAACCCTGTATCAGACGGCCATGGTGAACTACAACGTGCTGCGCGACGTCAGGGAGAACGTTTACACCGGGACCTTGACCAACGATCGGATCACCGAGGCTGTCAAAAAGCCCAACCGGGCAGCCATCACGGTCCAGACGATCAGCTGCAATTGCGACCCCCCCGACCCGGCTACCAGCCGGGACGTAATCGTGTATAATTACAGGACCGGGGCCTTTCAAACTGGGAATCAAAACCATTCGGGGATCATCTACTACTACCTCGAAAAGCTCTACCTCTTCGAAAACGAGATCGGCACTGACTTCTCGACCATGTCGGTGTCACAGATCAAGGCCTGGGTAGAGACCCGGTCCAACAGAGATCAGAGCGAGTTGATCGGCTACGGTGTGCTGGACTTCGACGCCAACGTGAACACCATGACCTGGAAAGGCAGCAGTGAAACGTTCTCCCGAGGAGTCACCTGGACTGTTTCCTATCTGACGCCGGGAAGGGGTTGATCGAGGGATGCTGAACATCCAATCTCGCCGGAAGATCGCCGCCTTTCCGGCAAGGCGGGGTTTCAGCATGGTCGAGGTTCTGGTCGGGACCATGGTTCTGGCCTCCACTTCGATGCTCCTCTCGTCCAGTCTCAGCTCCAGTCAGAGCCAGATGAATGCGAGCAAGAACATTACACACTCCGCCGCCATCGCCAGCCAGCAGATTGAGTGGTACCTCACCATGCCTCAGACTTTGAGTGTCCCCGACACCCTCTCGACTCCCCAGGTGAATACGGCGCTGCAGAACATCATGACCACCCCTCGGATCGTCAGCTTGCCCGATTTCCTGGATGCCAACAACTCGGAGGTCTTGCCCACCGTCACCTCCATGCTCGATTCCTCGGAGCGGGATTTCTTCTATGACAAAGAAGTGGAGGTCCGACTCTCGGTCCTGGGCGATCCCAGCGCCCCGTCTGGCGGAGATACCGGAAAGCTCCAGGTCAGCGTCTACGAGAAGGACCCTTCCAACAATGCTCGAGGCCGGTTGATCTACACAGCAGCCCAACTTGGCTGGAGACTCGACCCCAGGAGCCGCTGACACTCGGATGCTCGGTCGCAGAGCGTATCTGCTGAACGGCGGGGTCGTGCTCATGTACTCCCTGTGTGTACTGGTCATCCTGGCAACCATCGGCCTCTCCCTGCAGGATACAGGGGCCACCATGGTTCGGATCTCCAAGGACACCCAGTACCGGCGCCTTGCTCAACACGCCGCCGACGCCGGGCTGCAATATGGGGTCTCCTACGTTCGTGGTGTGCTGGATCCAATCGCCCAGTACCCCGATGACGCTCAGATCGGCGGCACGCCCATCTCCCACAGCTCCACCGCCACCGGAATGGGAGGTAACTTCCCCCCCGTTCATCCATGCAACATCTACTGGCGGCTGGCTGTACCGGACCTCGAACCCTGGGTCTATGGACGAGGCGCGACCCTGCAACAGGATCCTGTCAGCGAGGTTGCCATCGATCCTACTCTCGCAGTGGGCACGTCGAACCCGGCTATGTTCACCACCTCCTTCGAGCTGACTTTCCAGGCCATCAACGTTCGAAGCCAGATGATTGGCGAACCCAGCTACGCCGTCGGCGACCTGACAACCATCGGACTTCGATGGGAAGACCTGGTCGACCAGGTGAATCAGCCATTCTGCCACATCTGCGTCGAGCCGATGCCGATTACTCCTTCTGACTTTGTCATTCCGGTTCCCCAGCCTTTGCCCCCGGAGTGCGATTCTGTCGCCGAGTTCGACATCGTCACTCAGCCATGTGTGGCGAAGCCGGCCGGCGAGTTGCCACCTCCCTGGCCCTGTTATCCCTGCAAGTCACGCCCAACTCTGCCCGGCACCACTGATTCCTTCTTACCTTTCACTGGGGGATCAGAACGCTGGATGGAGGAGCGCTATCCCGTCGTCCTTTCCGTAGCACCCGATCCATGGTCCACCTGCTATTCCGCTATCCGGACCTCCTCCCCCGGAGCCAAGGCGACGACCAACACCAGCAGCTGCACCTACGGATACACCCAGCCCTACCTGTTGACCTCCATCGGAATCGCCTCCACCCAGATCCTGGAGGACGACGGGGGCACCGAGGTGCTCAGGAACGTCGCCCTCGCCACCATCACCAGCACGCAGATCCTGACCGTCAGCGTCCGGAACCCGGGCGGTCCCAACTCGGTTCACTCCACCTACATCGTGAGTACGATTCTGCAGGAGAGGTAGGGGGACTACGGGCCTCGGACCTTTGGCGTAGGGCCTCGGACCTCGGGAAAGACCGGGGGCAAAAGAGTTGCGTGTTTGTGCGTTACAACGCTTGACACCGAGGGTCTTGGCGATTTTGCTTTTCCGCAGCCCGAGGTCCGTAGCCCGTAGCCCGTAGCCCGTAGCCCGTAGCCCGTAGCCCGTAGCCCTAGTGCGGTGGTCCTAACGCTTCCTTCCTTATCCGTTCGTGCCGAGCTTGTCGAGGCACAGAGCGTCGTTTCGCGGACCGGCCCCTCTCCTGAGCTTGCCGAAGGGTCAGACGATATGGCCGCCCGCTCCGTTTATCCCC
>JAJFLN010000062.1 GCA_021772705.1 Candidatus Cloacimonadota bacterium
CCGTTCGTCCTACTATGGATGCCCGCATCCAGGACGACTGAATGGCCGAGTTTTCCCGATCCGTTCGTCCTGAGCCTGTCGAAGCATGTCCTGAGCTACGCCGAAGGGGATGAATGGAGCGGGCGGCCATATCGTCTGAGCCCGTCGAGAGGCCGTCCTCGCCTTCGGGTCCCTGACCAGGCTCCAAGGAAACAGCTTCCCCCCGTGCTGGCCTGGCGGCTCTCGGGAGTAGGCGAGACGTGCATTGTAGTGGAGGTTACACGGAGGCCACTGAGCCCTCGGAGGTCACAGAGGTTTTTGGAGAAAAGAACCTCCGTGAACTCTGTGATCTCCGCGTAACTTCCCGTGCCACCGCAGATAAAGTCACCAAATGGGCAATCTCCCCCTTTCATCCACACTGGGACGGCGAGCGGGAGCCGGTGAGTGACTCGGGGTGAACTGGGAGGGCACGTTCTCCGAGGTAGGTCAATGGGCAACCGGGTTCCAGTTGCGGGTGGCGGCGAACTTCTCGGCCATCTCGACGGGACGGTTCGTTCCGCCGGGAGGCTCGACCCTCAGTACTGATACGCCTCTATCAAAACTGGATCGACTGCCATCTCGCAGGCCGATCTGCATCAGCAGTGCCGCGTAGAGCGTGCCGGCTCGGCCCGTCCGGCGGGGAAGACGCTCCAGGAGACCGACTCCGGCTTCCATTTCACCGTCCAGGTAGGCCAGGAGCGACAGGTTGTACAGCGCGTCGGCATCCCTGGGAGAGTCCTGGACGACCCGGCGCCAGATCTTGCGGCTCTCCTCCAGGAAGGCCAGGTCCTTCTGGTTTCTGGAAGTCCGGGAGGACCAGAGCTTTAGTGCCTTGCGTGCGTCGCCCATCTTCAGCGCCGCGATGGCCGCCGCCCTGTCCCGGACCTGCTCGGGTCCGAACTGATCTCGGGCCCGTGCGTCGCCCTTCAAGACTCCTCGGGGGTCTTCGAGGATCAGGTTCGCCAGCAGCAGGGATGTGTGAGCCGTCTCCAACTGGAGGTCGAGTCCGATGGCCCGTTCGAACTGTCCCCTGGCTTCTTGCAGCCGTCCGCGAGAGACCAGGTTGATTCCCGATGCCAGGCTTCGCCGGGCCAGGCCGGCTTCGGGGGCCGTCTGGAGCATGGGACCTCCCGCCTGGGGGCCGATGGCGATCCCGCCCAGACCAGGGGGCAAGGGCGGCGGGACCAGGGCCGGAATCGACTCCGAATCGGGTCTCCTCCTGCCCAGCAGAGCCGCGACGTCCATCACCTGAACCGAGCCGACACCATCGGGAGCCGACGGAGGTAGAGTACCCGAAGCAAGACGGGTCGTGGGCAAAGAGCCGCCACCGGGGGGCGTCACCATCGCTCCCGTCTGCCTGTTCACCAGGACACCGTTCTGCGTCGTCATGGCAGACAGATCCATAACCTGTATCTGGCCGCTGGCCTCCTTGGCACTGGCCGGCTCTGGCCCGGGCTTCTCGGCCATCACTCCCTGCGCGGTCTTGGGGAACTCCCCTCCCTTCATTCCCAGTCCGTCGGGCTGGCGGAAGCGGCGCCCGGGATCAAGCTGTATCTCCTCCAGGACCGGTTCCTGCAGTTCCTTGAACGTGGTTCGAGCTTCCCGTGTCTGCTCGATCTTCTCGGTGATTTGATCCCAGCGGCGGGAACGTATGGGGCTCTCGGCAACGTCGATCTCGTCGACCTCGCCTCTCCGGGCTGCGTCGATGATTTCCTGACGGTAGTCGTCCTGGGTCAGATCGACTCGCTTCTTCTTCGCCAGCTCCTTCTCGATCGCGGACCGGACCTCTTGCAACCTGGGCGACTTGATTGCCTGCCAGAGGCTGTCCAGCTCGATCAGGTGTGGGTAGCCCGAATCGGCCAGCAGTCTCCTGGCTGCCTGGAAGTCCACTTCCCGTCGCTTTGCGTGATAGCTGTGGATCAGGATCTGAGCGCGAAGCATGGCGGATAAGGGGCTGTCGCCGCTCAACCGAAGCTCCTTGTCGGCCGCCTGAAACTGGCGTTGGTGAAAGAGGAGCAGTCCCCGGCGCATCCTGGCGTCGGACCCGTCGAGCAGACCCTGTTCGAGGACCCGCTCCCACCGGGCCGCCAGAGCAGAGAGGAAGGGCGACATCAGGGTGCGATCCGAGACCGGCTCCGTTCGATCCAGGATGTCCTTGTATTCCATGAGCCGTCCGGTGCGGAAGTAGATGTCGCCCAGGCTGCGCATGGCAGCCATGTCCAGCGGGTTGCGGTCCAGGATCGAATCCAGGAGGGAACGGGACCGGTCCAAGGCATCGTCCTCGAGCAGCAACAGGGCCAGCTGATACGCCGGAGCGGGCTCGGCGGGATAACTGGAGACCGCCCGGTCCAGAACCGTGCGGGCATCGTCACGGCGGCCGGCCTGAAGGAGCTCCAGGGCCGAGGCCAGCTCCCGGGCGGCGCCGGCATGGGTCCGCACTTCGTCACCGGTCATGGCCGGCGAAAGAATGCCACCGGCAGTGACCTGCGGAGTCACATCGGGCAGGAGGCGATCTCCGGTTCCCTCCGGTGGAGGAACCCTTTCGCCCCGGGCCTCCAGTCCCTCACGAAGGGAGTTCATGGTCCGCGTCAGGACTTGATTGAGCTCGCTCGGAGGCGGATAGCTGGGCAGGGCCCGGGAGAGTGTCTCCAGCGCCTTGCTCGCCTGTCCCAGCTTGGCCATGGAAAGTCCGGCGAAGACCGTTCCCCTCGGGTGTTCCGGTGACAGAGCCAGTAGGTCCTCGAACTTGGACAGGGCGAAGTGATAGAGCTCGAGGCGATAGAAGATCAGTCCCAGTCTCAGATGGTGGTCCGGGACCTTCGGCTCCAGTTCGATGGCCTTCTTCAAGGCCGAGATGGCGCCCCGTCCGTCTCCGCCGTGGAGCCTGACCCACCCCAGATTGGACTGGACGGGAGCATTCATGGGATCCAGACGGCTCGCCTTCTCGGCCAGCTCGAGGGCCGTGGCAGCGTTGAGATCCAGCTCGGTCTGCAGGAGTGCCAGCTCCGATAGGCTGGGGACGAAGTTCTCGGATATCTGGAGGCTGCGCTGGAAGGACCGGAGAGCTCCGTCCATGTCCCCCTGCCGCTTCTTCAGGAGAGCCTGTTCGTGATAGGCGTCGGCGCTCTCGGGGAAGAGCTCGAGGAGGTTCTCGACCCGCTGGGTCGCGTCCTCCATCCGGCCCTCGGCGATCTCGGCCCGGACCCGCTCCAGCCCTTCCCTCAAGGGCCGGAATCGCTCCAGATCCACCTGGGTGGCGATCCGCTCCCGGGCCTTGTCCTCCGGGTTCCGGCTGGCCAGGAGTTCATCGGTCTGGGCCTCCAGGATGGCGTCGGCCTTCTCCCGGGCCAGACGGGCCAGTTCGGTGCGCCCTGCGGCGTTGGTCAGGGCCTTTCTGAAATTGACCGAGGCCTCCGAGAGGCGCTCCTGCTCCAGGAGGATCAAACCCAGGTAATAGTAGGGCAGCGGCTCCTTGCTGTCGTAGGTGATGGCCTCGCTGAGCGCTTCCTCGGCCTCCGTCAGCTTCCTCAAGTTGTAGAGCCTGATTCCTTGCCGGCCGGAGACGATGGTGAGCCATCGATTCAGTACGGTCAAACCGCGAGTGTAGGTGCTCTGTGCCGAGGGGAGACCGGTGTCGATGGAGCGATCCACGAGGCGGCGAACCTCCGCGGCCACGGTCAGCAGTACCTGGCGCAGGCGGGAGAGATTCGTCGCAGCGGTCTGGTTGTGGCCGACTTGTCCCAGGATCTGGTTGTAATTCAGAGCCAGAGGCAAGCGGCCGGGATTGAGTATCCGCGCCTGACCGAACAGGAGCTGAGAGTTTCTCTCGTGCCCCCGTCGCTGATTGATGATGGCCTGGAAATTGAGGGCCTCGACGAGATGGCGGCGGCTCTGCAAGAGCTGGGTGAGAAAGCCGTCCCTGCCGCCTGGGGAGGTCTTGATCTTCTCCACGAAGCCCGTGATCCGCGCCTTCGCCAGGGCCGTGAAGGGCTTCAGCATCTCCTGAGCTTCGAAGTACCGCTCCCGGGCATAGAGCAGCCGGAACCGGCTGTAGAGGACGGCGAATCGGTCCTTGTCGAGGGTGATGATCTGGGCGGCCTCCTCGTACCGTTTCCAGGCCAGACCCATTTCGCCCATCCTCTCGTAGAGGGCGGCGAGATAGAGCAACATGGGCGGAGTGCGGCCCTCTTCCTGCAGGGATTGCTCCAGGATGCGGCTGGCCTCCACCTCTTGCTCGGTCTTGAGCAGGTGGCTGACCAGCTTCTTCTTCTTCGGCGGCAGGAAGTCGAGGGACAGGTAAGAAGCGGGAACGGGGAATGA
>JAJFLN010000611.1 GCA_021772705.1 Candidatus Cloacimonadota bacterium
CGGGCCATACATCTGTTTCATCCGTGCTACTCCCTATCGTCACTTGACGATCAGGCACTCCTCTTGAAGAGCTCCACCGGCGGTTCGGCCTCGCACAGCTTCAGGTCGAACTTCTCCTGCAGACACCCAGTTCGACGCAGCCCTTGCCGTCCTGGGTCTGCTCGCACTGGTTGCAGAACATTGTCTGGCTGGCTTCCATTTTGGATCTCCTCTGTACGTGGGTCTAGCCGCCGGTAGCGGCAGTGCCGTGGCCCCCGAAGTCGAGTAGTCTGTCCGGTCTCGGCCCCCTCTCCCTGCCAGACCAAAACGGTCATAACAGTCTACCCCGCGGCCTGTCAACGCAACCGTCGAGGGAGGGGTGCATGCCGCCCCAGGGTTGGCTTCTGCTGCGATGACTCGGGGAGTTACACGAAGCCCACGGAGTTCGCGGAGCTCAGGGACGCGTGCTCCCTGAACTCTCGCGGGTTTCCCTAGTTGTTATTCTTCTGGGGCCGGAATGGGTAGAAGAACGACGCCAGGGGGTAGGGAGATCGGGACTGGACCCAGAGACGACCGTTTCCTCGGAACTTCATGAGAAGCTGGTCGCCGAAGAGGAACGCCCGAACACCTTTGACGCGGGTTATGGAGTACTCCAGGGTGGCATCCCATGCCACGGCGAAGCCGTTATCGACGATGTACTCCCCGTCGACCTGAAGCTCCTGCACTTCCCCATAGCCGGAGAAGAACATGGTTCCCGATCCGCCCGCCTTGAGGATGAAGAGGCCTTCGGCAAAGAGTCCCTTGAGACCGGAGAACTTGGAGTCGATGGTGACCTCCGGAGCCGATGCCAGGTAGGCGCCCCGCTCCATGTAGAGATCTCCATCCATCTCGATGGGGATGATGGTCCCTGGCTGGCCGGGAACAAGGCCGACGGTGGCCTGCGGCGCCTGGGTGGAGAATTCATTCTGGAAGAAGCTTTCACCGGCGAGCAGCTTTCGCTTCATTCCAGAGAGAAAGCCGCCACGGGTGCTGGTGGCGACCTCCATCCCGTCTGTCATCCAGGACATGGCACCGGACTCGGAGACGAGCTTCTCGCCCCGGCTCAGAGTGACTTCGAGAGCTGGAAAGGCGCCGGGGTTGAGGATTTCATATTTCATGAAGTCTGGCTCCCTCAGGCACGAGGCGGCAGCTGAGGCCCGACGGCCTTGCCGAACTCGGTTGGGTTATGGGACTGGACCAGGAGTTTTCCTCGCCCCTTGAAGTTCATCACGACGCCTTCACCTGCAAAGAAGGACTGGATCCAGGAAGATCCGGCCTTGGTGATCTCGTAATCCAAGGAGGTCTCGAAGGCGACGACGTGACCAGAATCCACCACGTAGGCGCCGTCGACATCGAGCTCGTTCAGCTGGCCGAAGGCGTTCACGATCAGCGGGCCGGACCCGGTGGCTTCCATGAAGAAGAGGCTCTCGCCTGTGAACAAGCCCTTCATCCCCTGCCACTTGGTCTCGATGCCGAGCCCTGGGCCGTTGCCGAGGTAGGAACCTCCGGCGCAGAGCCAGGCCGACGTGCCGTCCAGATCGATGGCCCGCACCTGGCCCATGTGTGTGGGAGCCAGCACGACCTCTCCAGGACCTCCGGAGGCGGTGTAGTTGCTCAGGAAGAATGAATCGCCTGATACGAGCCTCTTGAGGCCTCCCATGATGCCGCCCTTGCCCTTGGAGCGTGTGGTGACATCCATGGTGATACGGGCGGACATTCGCACCATGGCCCCGGCCTCGCTCATGAAGCTCTCACCGGCGTCGAGGCTCACTTCCATCTGACTGAAGGCTGGGGAGCCAGTTGTTTCGCACTTCATCTTCGGCCTCCTGTTTCACTCATCGGCAGAACCCTGATAGCCAGCCGGTCAGGCCCCCGAAGGAGCGGGACTGAAGCCAGACCTTGCCCTTGCCCTGGAATTCCAGGACCAAGCCTTCTCCAGAGAAGAAGGTCGAGAAGAGATTGCCCATGCCTCGGATCTTCCACTCTAGCGACGGTTCCCAGCCCACGACGTGGCCGGTGTCGACAATGTAGGTCCCGTCAATCTCCTTCTCAATGATAGAGCCGTAAGCATTGTAGAAGAGGTCGCCCTGGCCATCCAGATACAGGAAGAAGAGGCCTTCTCCACTGAAGATGGCCCGCAGCCCTCCGAACCGGGTGGCGAGGGTGACTCCAGGTGAAGCTGCCAGGAAGGCGCCCGCCTGCATGAACACCGGGCTGTTTCCGTTCATCTGGCGGTGCTGCACCATTCCCGGGAGGGAAGGGGAGATGCTGATATCGCCCCCCTCCGGCGAGGAGTACTCTCCCACCAGCAGCGATTCACCAGCTACCAGGCGTCGGAACAGGGCCTTCAAGAACCCTCCCATGAAACGGCTGTTCACGTCCATGCCGGCGGTCATGTAGGCCATGGCGCCAGACTCGACCAGGACCTTCTCCGACGAGGCCAGGGCGAGATTGAGGTGCCCGAAGTCCGGGTTTCCCTGAATGTCGAACTTCATCGATTCGTCCCTTCAGAAGACTGCGGTTCTAGAGGAAGTGCTTATCCGTCAACGAGAGGAGACGGCCTCC
>JAJFLN010000612.1 GCA_021772705.1 Candidatus Cloacimonadota bacterium
CCACGGCAAACTCCACAAGGGGACGGGCTTTGAACAGGCGGCAGTGGGCCGAGCCGACCTTGCCGACCTGGATGGGATGCTCGCCCTCGAAGTCCCTGCCCAGGTTCACGAAGCAGGTGGAGTCCAGGTCGATGTCGTGCCGCATCTTCCAGATCCGCCGCCCCTCCTCGAACACGGGCCCTCCCTCCTGAATCCGGCTGGCGCCGGGTGCCCGGTACTCGGCGAGATGAATGGAGGTATTGGAATCGTGGCCCGTTCCCATCAGCAGAATGCTGGCGTCCAGCTCCAGCAGGCGTCCCAGAGGAGACCCCTCCCCCAGGCAGTCGTGGTAGGAGTGATGCGCCGCCACGAACTCGGCCTCTCTTCCCAAGGCGGCGAAGGAGACGGCGGGATGGTCACTGCGAAGAACACCGGGCCACCGGGCGAAGATCTCGGCAATCCGCCCCATGGAGAGCAAGGGAGAGTATCGGGCATCGAAGGCCGGCATGGATTCCCGAATGGTCTCCCACCAGCTCTCCGGAACGGGAGGATTGCTCCAGTTCGCCGGATCGCTGTAGTCGTCGGAGTGGGCTGGCATGACCAGAGTCCCCTCCAGGGTGATCACGTCGAGCAAGGCCTGCACCACGGCGACGGGACCGCCGCAGACCCAGCCCAGCGAACTGAGGGACGCGTGGACGATCACGTCCATCCCGGGCTGAAGTCCCAGCTGCTCCAGGTCGGTCTTCAGAGACCGTCGGGTCCTGGGGGTGGGGGTGCGGTCGAGGATTTCCTTCTGCCCCACGGGATCAGGCCGGGCTCCCCTCGGAGGCCTTCTCATGGCAGGCCGGGTTGAGCAGCCCGCAGGTGCCGCGCATGGCCGGAACGAGGCTCCACTCCGCAATGGGGCCGATGAAGAGGGCCAGGAAATACATGGGGATCAGAAGCACCAGTGTCCAGCCAGCGATCTGCATGAGAGGAACCGGTATTCCCGTGGCCACCACGATGAGCGCGGCGAAACCCATGAAAAGAATTACGATCCGGACCAGGTGTCGTAACATCACGGCAGCTCACCTCCCTGGGGAGCGAGGGTCGAGGTTCTGCCCCGATTATAGTCGAAGTTGCCCGGATGCGGGAATGGCAGAAATCGTGTAGATTTCAGTTATCGAGCTGAAGGAGGCTCCCGGATGACCCTCATCAAGATCGTTGTAGCCCTGTTCCTGGCTCTGGTGATATTCGCCGTGGTGAAGAAGGTCGTCGCCCTGGTGATCACACTGGCCATCGCCCTTCTCGTCCTATCCTTTATCTTCCCGGACAAGAAGTGAACTACCAAGATCCCGGGCCCTCACCTCGCTGGAACCAGACAGGATTCGTGTAAGCCCGGCGCTCCACACGCCGGATCAGGCGCTCGCCCTTCACCACGTCCTGCCCCTCACGGGTGACACACTCGCCCCGAAGGTAGACCCACTCCGGTAGGTCAGCGGCGTCGATCTCCACGGTCGCGGCGCCCTCCAGGCCCTCCTGGCCCGCCGGACGATACCGCCACACGACCTCCGGGCCTGTGGGGCGGCCCATGACGATCCGGACCTCCTGGACAGGTCCGAACTCCTGGGTGGAGTTCCAGACAACGTTCACCTTCAAGGGCGAACCGAGGTCCACTCGCACCTCGTCGCCGGGACGGGTTGACGGAATGGCGTCCTGGCCGGGAATCAGCTTGCCGTCTCCGTTCCGATCGACACCAATGAGCATCGCCGGTCCGTTGGTGACCACAGTCTGACCGTGCTTCAAAGCCGACAGGACACCGGCAGCGGTGAGACCGTCGGGACAGGCGGCGAGGGTCCGAACGGTGCCGAAGCCATCGCCGTCGGGCTTCCGGCTCAGCCGCCAGTAGTCCAAGCCCGGCTCGCTGTTGCGAACCGAACTGGAGGTGAGGTCCCCGTGAGTATCGCTGCCGCCGCCGATGGCATTGCGCCGCACGGGCCGCATCCGAAGCCCATCGCAGAGTATCCTGTCCCAGTAAGGAATGCTGGGATCGATCTCCTCGGCGTAGGGAATCGAGTTGCCGTTGAAGACCTGAAATCCGCTGACCCTCAGACGGCCCGCCTCTTCGGCGTAGAACCGGGGAAGTTCATCGGGATCGTCATCGAATCCCCATCGCCACCAGTGGCCGATGTGAACCCGGTTCTCCTTGAACTTGTCGTGCTTGTTGATGGGATGAGAGAGATAGGTCACCAGGGAGTCCGGCCCGTAGACATCGCCGAATCTCCCGGCCACCACGTCCGTCAGAAGCCCTTCCAGCGACAGGGTGTCGGCGCCGAAGACATCCGCCTGGCCGCTGCGGCCCTTCTCGCCGTTTCTCACCTTGACTGGTCCGATCTTCACGTCGATTCCGTTGGGACCCTCCGCCGGGATCGGCTTACCGTGACCGTAGACTAGGGCGTGGCAGAAGTAATCGTGGCCATCGTTCGAGGGCGCCCTCACATCGACCTCCGTCCCGACGATACCCAGGAACGGCCTCCCCGGAAGCTCCGAGATGGCCCGGGTTCGACTGACGAACTCGTTCCACTTCGCGTCCAGCTCCGTGGCTTGTCTCGGACCGAAGGGGGGATAAGTGGCGCCCTGATTGAACTTCTCCAGGTTCTCCCGGGAATCGAAGGAGTGGCCGTGGTCAGTGAAGGTGGCATAGTCGAGTCCGATGGCCTTCGCCGCCGCGGCGTAGGTCTCGATCGGTCCGCCGTACTCGAAGGAGTGGTGTGTGTACTCCGTGTGGACGTGGAGGTCTCCAGATCGAAAACCCGTCAGAGACGGCAGGGCCTTCGAAGATCGGTAGATCTCGAACAGGAACCAGCCCGCCTCTTCGCCCTCGTAGGGTGAGTCCTTCCAGTCGATTCGCATGTCCGGCGATTGTCCGAAGACGCCGGGTACGGGAACGAATCGTCTTCTCGACTTGCCTCGCCGATGGATCTTGACCCGCACGCGGCTCCGCTGGTCCGGAGGGAACAACCGGATGGGAAGCTCGTAGAGGCGATACCACCAGGGCTGCTTCGACCCGGCCTTCCGGATCACTTGCTCGTCGCCATTCAGCGAGAATGTGTAGGGCCCGGCGTCGAAGCTCAAGACCTCGCCGTTGACCTCCACATCGATGCCCAGAACCTGCAAATCGATCTGCTCCTGCAGCATCCAGGTGTACCCCATGAATGCGTGAACCTGCAGCGGGCAGCTCGTCGCTTCCGGCCCCAGACGCCAGGGAATCTGGACGGTGAATTGCCCGGGCTGCTTGAAGTCGAATGGGACCATGTAGGCACTGAATGCCGGTCCGACGCCGGGTAGAGGCTGGTTGCCCATGGAGGGCTCCTGGACCCGATCCGGAGCGCCCAGCGCATTCTGTGGGATGACCAGGAGAGTCGGAAGGAGGAGGAACACCAGGAAGGCGGGGATGGGGAGAAGGGCTCTAATCTTCATGCCCATCCTGTACTACAAGAACCAGGCCGACTTTACAAATATCCGGAACGGGACCGGCCTCAGGGCGAGGAATTCAAGCCCAGCCAGGGAAAACAGGACAGACGGAGTCTCGCGAACCGCGCCAATAATCGGTGGAACCGTCCAGAGTGATGCAGGACTATCTCGCCACGTGACGTCCAGAACGGGGCGAGGAGACACGATCCGGACGCCAGGAGCGCTGCCTTTGGGGGCAGCACCCATGAATGAGTAGAAGGAATGTTTGAAAACGAGGGCAGAGCCCAATGGCATTAAATCGCATGACGATCTGCCAAACCTGGGTGCGGATATCCTGCTTGGGATGTGTCGTTCACGAAACAACGTTCAGACTCCTGGGCGAGCGAGGTGGAGTTGACCGTCGAATTTAGGACGTGAAAGACGTCTCCTGATGCGGCATGTTCGGTGTCGTCTAAAACACCCGAGGCCGAAAAAGGAGACGTCATGTTTCAGGATACCACTCTCAGAAGTGAGGCGATCGAGTGCCTGCGGCAGAAGAAGATCGAGGTCTTCGAGCGCGTGCTGCCTGCGGATCTGTTCCAGGGCTTGGCTCCGGCGCCAGTGCCGGGTACCGTGTTGGTGCCGGAGGTTGTTTTCTGGCTCATGGCCTGTGTTGCCTTGGGCGATGGGACAATGGCCGGAGCGATCCCGGCATTCTGGTGCTCGGTGAACCGGATGTATGCGGCGGCGATTCCTTTGGAGCCGCTCACAGCGGCGGCCTTCTGTACCGCTCGGGCAAAGCTGTCCCTGGAGTTCTTCGAAGGTCTGTTCTTGCGGCTGCAGGAGCGTTTTGACAGAACATTCGGTCAGCGCTACCGCTGGAGGGACTTTCACTTGGTGGGGATTGACGGAACTCTGGTCAATCCGCCTGCAGGTGCCCGCAAGCTGCTGGAGGTCTTCCGCCCGAGTTCCAACGAGCTTGGAGCAGGCAAACACCCTCAGGCATTGATTATGGGACTTGTGGATGTGTGGAGCGGCCTCTGCCGGGGATTCAAAATGACCACTTCGAAGATGGGTGAGGTTCCTGCTGCCATGACAGTGATCCCACTCCTGGACTCGCGAGATCTGCTCCTGGGCGACCGCCACTTCGCTTGCTTCGACGTCATGGCGGGCGTCCTCGAGCGCGGAAACCAATTCCTGATGCGGCTACAAGACGGGAGATTCACTGGAAAGACCTACAAGCGACGTAAGCTGGGATGCGAAACTGCGTAGCTAGTTTCCGTCCGGAAACTCCCAATCCGTTCGCCCACTATGGATGCCCGCATCCAGGACGACTGAATGGCCGAGTTTTCCCGATCCGTTCGTCCTGAGCCTGTCGAAGCATGTCCTGAGCCACGCCGAAGGGGATGAATGGAGCGGGCGGCCATATCGTCTGACCCTTCGGCA
>JAJFLN010000613.1 GCA_021772705.1 Candidatus Cloacimonadota bacterium
AATGGCCGAGTTTTCCCGATCCGTTCGTCCTGAGCCTGTCGAAGGATGAATGGAGCGGGCGGCCATATCGTCTGAGCCTGTCGAAGCATGTCCTGAGCGACGCCGAAGGGGATGAATGGAGCGGGCGGCCATATCGTCTGAGCTACTATGGATGCCCGCATCCATAGTGGGGCGAACGGAGGAGGGGACCCCCTGGGTGACATGCACCCGTCGAATCATGGGAGCATGCCGCCCGGGGTGTGGCTTTTCCTGCGATGACATGGGGAGTTACACAGAGATCGCGGAGATCTCGGAGATCGCGGAAATCCTTTGAATGGAGCGCGAACTGGTGGCCACCGAGTGCTGGTGGAACCCCAGAGCACGGAGGACCGCGTCTGCTCTGCATCCCGTCGTTCCGCCCATCTGTGACCTCCGTGATCATCAAAGGTGGCTGCCCCTCTGCAGGACATGCTCCTCTCCGATTCATGGCAACCTGCCATGATCCAGGCGTCTGTCGCCTAGCCTGGGCCGGAGCTATGCTAACCTGTTGGCCATGAATTCATGGCAGCTGGGCCCGGAGGATCTGGGCGATTTGAAAACCGTACTGGAGGCTGAGTGGCTCGAGACCAACGGCCTCGGATCCTTCGCCTCCGGAACTCTGTCCGGCGCCGTGTCACGGCGGTATCACGGACTTCTCACCGTCGCGACCCATCCGCCGGTCGGGCGGATGCACCTGGTCTCCAAGGTGGCCGAAGTGCTGGTCACACCTGAGGGGACCTTCGAGCTGGATACGAACTGCTTCGCCGGCTCCGTCGAACCCACGGGCTACCAGTATCTCTCGAGTGCAGAGGCCTCGCCGGTACCGACATTCCATTATCAGGTCGGCGGGTACTTGCTCAGGAAGCGGGTCTTCATGATACACACGAAGCAGGCCACTGCCGTCACCTATGAACTCCTCGAGGCTCCAGGGCCTTGCAGAATTCAGCTGCGGCCCATGTTCACCTTCCGGGACTTTCACAGCCTGACTCATCAGAACGAGGCACTGGACCCGACGGCGCTGCGACCCGGGCCGGCGGAGATACTGTTCCGCCCCTATCCCGGCGTGCCGGCCCTGCACGTCTATCACGGCTCCCTCCCCTTCGAAGCCTCTGCCGGCTGGCAGCAGAACCTGCACCTCCAGGCCGAAGAGCGACGGGGGCTCCCCTGTGTGGAGGACCACTGGACTCCCGGGATGTTCGCCTGTGAACTGGATCCCGGCGGCCGCAGGGGACTGATCTTCTCCACCGAGCCCTTGCAGACCGAGCCGGATGACCCGGAGGTGGTCTCCCTGAGCCGTCAGAAGTCCTCGGCTTCCATGGGTCCGGATCCCTTTCTCCTCTTCGAGGCGGAGCAGACCCGGCGGGAGGGATTGGCCGGCCCCCACCAGGGCAAGGGCGGTCTTCTGGAGGCCCTGGCCGGATCGAGCAGCCACTTCATCGTTTCCAGGGGCGAGGGGTCCAGCATCATCGCCGGATACCCCTGGTTCGAGGACTGGAGCAGGGACACCTTCATCAGCCTGCCTGGTCTGACCCTGATGATGGACCGGACTGACGAGGCCGTCCAGATGTTGACCGCATACTCGGAGTGCATCCAGGACGGTCTGCTGCCGAACCGATTTCCAGATCCCGGCCAGGAGCCTGAATACAACTCCGTGGACGCCCCTCTCTGGTACATCCATGCTCTGGGCCGATACCTGGAGAAGACCGACGACCTGGAGACCCTGGAGGAGCGGCTGCTGCCCGTGGCCCGCTCCATCGTGAGCGCGTTCCTGGAAGGTACTCGCTTTGGAATCCACGTGGATCGAGACGGTCTGGTCGTGGCTGGCGAACCGGGGATGCAGCTGACCTGGATGGACGCCCGGGTCGAGGATCGGGTGGTCACTCGCCGGGCCGGCAAACCTGTCGAGATCCAGGCCCTGTGGTACAACGCGCTCCGGCTGCTGGAGTCGACCTTCTATGAAGTGGGAGAAGAGCTGGACGGCCAGGCCTATGGTGAGCTGGCGGACCAGGTCGAACAGAGCTTTCTGAAGCTCTTCTGGAACGAAGACGAGGGCTATTGCCACGACGTGGTCGACTGCCCGGACATCCCCGGCGGCGTGGACACCTCCCTTCGACCGAATCAGCTTCTTGCGGCCTCACTTCCGGCCGCCCTGCTCGACAGTGCCCGGGCGCGGCGGATGATCGACCGGGTACGGAAGGACCTGTTGACCCCTCGAGGGCTGAGAACCCTTTCTCCATCAGCACCTGGCTACCAACGGAGGTACCAGGGCAGCCCGGCCCAGCGGGACGGTTCCTATCACCAAGGCACGGTCTGGCCATGGTTGATCGGACCCTATTGCGACTCTTTGGTTACGGCTCATGGCGGTTGGAAGCCGAAAGTCATTAAAGAGGTGACCGCAGTCTTACGTTCCTTCGAGGACCACTTGACGCAGGCCGGACTTGGATTCGTCTCGGAGATCTTCGAACCCGAGGCACCCCATGAACCGGTGGGATGTGTCGCACAGGCCTGGAGTGTGGGAGAACTGCTACGAGTCGCCGCCGAGCTGGACCGGCAGAAGTCCGGCCACTGAGGAGAGGGAGGCCCGCGATGGAGATTCAGCAGGCACTGGCAGCGAGCACCATATGCCGATACATCGACGACGAGCACGTAACGCTCATCCAAAATGCTGGCGAAATCCGGTCCCTGGCGGCGGGTGAAAGGCTCTTCGAAGAGAACGACGAGGGCGGTTCCCTGTTCGTGATCCTGAGCGGCAAGATCTCGATCCAGAAAAAGATGGCCGATGGCAGCCAAAAGGAGCTGGCCGCCCTGACCTCGGGAGACATCATCGGCGAGCTGTCACTGGTCGACGCCAGCCCCCGCTCGGCCGCGGCGGCCGCCACCGCCGACTGCCAGCTCTTCGAGCTGAGTCGCCGGGACATCATGGGAGTCATCCGCAGCGAGCCCACCGCAGCAGCTCGAGTCCTCTGGGCTGTTCTGGAGACAGTCAGCCTCCGTCTGAGAGATATGGACGAAGAGCTGGTGAAGTGGAACGTGACGGGAGAGATTCCGAAGGCCGAGTTCTGAGGCCCTCTGGGGCAATCCCGGGTAGGGCTGGCTGAAGCGATGATCGGGTCGGAATGGAGCGTAGCTTGAAGGCCAGATCGCCTGACCTCGCCCTCCCTGACCGCCACCCGGAAGCAGGCGATCTCGTCCAGGTCCGGTCCCGGCGCTGGCTCGTGGATGAGGTCCTCCCGGGCGGAGAGCCGGGCCACGCCACCGTCGTCCGCCTCGCCTGCGCCGGGCTCGGAGGTCTGGACATCCCGCGCCTTGGCCTCATGGTCGTTGTGGGACAGCCGAAGACCAGCTCCGA
>JAJFLN010000614.1 GCA_021772705.1 Candidatus Cloacimonadota bacterium
CCTCCTCCGTTCGCCCCACAATGGATGCCCGCATCCATAGTGGGACGAACGGATCCGGAATAGGCCAGGGGACCCCCTACGGGACATGCACCCCCTTCTTTACGCCGCCATGGACAAGGGCGAGCGGGTGGCGAACCTGACCACCATGGTCACGCCCATAGACGGCGAGCACGAGGGCGTCCTGTCTTGGTGGTCCCGGCCGCAGAACCTGGACGTGGACCGATTGTTCGATTCCCAATTGCCTGTTCCCGGTTGCCTGCTCCCTGTTCCCTGTTCCCTGTTCAGCAGTCCTCGGAAGCACCCTGGCCATCTTCGCATCGGCCTTCACCGTCCCCACGTTCAGCAACTTCTTGGCCATCGCCACCGGCTGGATACTCTGCCGCGATCGGCATACGATCAGCCAAGCGCTGCGGGTCGGCATCTCCCAGGGATTCTCGAAGCATCACTCGGTGGCATACCGGTTCTTCAGCAGGGCGAACTGGCCTTCGAGATGCTGCAGGTGCTCCATGAGTGGGTTCTGGACACCTCGCGTTCCGTGATGGTTCTGGGAGACTCGGAGTACTCCTGCAAGACTCTCGTGAAGAGGTTGCCGCCGGGATTCGAGTTCACGGGTCCGGTGGTGACGGACGCTGCGCTCTTCGACTTTCCAGAGCCTAAGGAAGCAGGGGGCGCGAGGAGCGCGTCATGCCCATGCAGGCATCAGGTGACGCATGTGAAATAGGCGAAACTCTAGACTAGGGACCGGGCCCGGGTTCAGGTCTGAGTTACCAGACTGAATCCGGGTCCAGGACCAGCGTCTCACCTCGACGGTGAAACAGATGTTCCCTGGAAGGTCGTGGGAGCGGGGCCGGGTGATCGGCCTCGCTCTGTTCGATCCCGCCGGGGGAGCGAATCATCTGGACGTCCACCGTGACGGGCAACTCCCGGGCCCTCCTCGCGGTCGGTGTGGGACGAGTCCCGCGATGCATGCCGGAGCGGAAGACCGACAGCGTCGGAGCCTGGGGGAAGTGATGCAGCGTGATGGGACGGGAGTCGAGAGGGGGCGTGGGATAGGGTTTCCACTCCACCCGGATCTCGCCCTGCAAACGATCCAGGTCATCAGTCTTCCGGAGACTCCCCTCGATCCGCCAGGTCCTGCCCTCCGGATCACTCGGGGGTGTCCCTTCGCCTCGAAAGCCCAGGACTCCCCTTATCTGGCGGACCGGCAGGGCGAGTCCCTCGAAGACGTTACGCAGCCGCCGGCCAGGGCCCTCCACGAACTGGAAGGGGTGGATGGTGTAGCCCGCCGGGGTCCTCTCGAAGACCATGAACAGGCCCCTGCGGAAGTCGTGCCAGGTACCGGCCAGGGCGGGACCGACCCGGGCGTTGCCGGCTGCGTCGCGCCATATGGCAGCCCGGTGGGCGCCGCTGCTCGGCGAGGAGCCGCCCAGGATCAGAAGAATGACGGCCAGGGCCAGAGGTCGAGGGAAGGACACGGGAGTCATGTTGGTGCGGTAGGGGCTGAAGGACAACCGGGGCTGCCATCGAGTTCGGCCGTGACCCGCCGAGGGCTGGCCCGTCAACTGAGTGACGGAACTTCGCAGTGACCTGTGTTACAAAGTTCCTGATAGAGACCCTGATTAGGTACACCACATGTGCCTGAACCAATGGAGGTTCAATCTGATGCGATCAATCAAGACCTTGGTACCCGTACTGACACTGCTGCTTCTGTCCGGACTGGTACATGTTCCCGATGTGGCGGCAGCGACCTGGAAGATCGATTCCTCCCACTCCGCCGTGACGTTCTCCGTCCGGCACCTGATGATCAGCAACGTCAGGGGGTCCTTCACGGACTTCGAGGGCAGCATCGACTTCGACGGCAAGGACGCCACCAAGGCGTCCGTCGAGGTGTCGGTCAACACGAGCAGCGTCAACACGGGCAACGAGAAGCGGGACTCCCATCTGAAGAACGCCGACTTCTTCAACACTGAGAAGTATCCAAAGATGACGTTCAAGTCCACCAAGGTGGAATCCACAGGTAAGAAGACAGCCCTGATTCACGGGAATCTGACTCTTCACGGAGAGACTCACCCGGTCACACTCGACGCCGAGCTGCTGGGTGTCGTGAAGGATCCCCGGGGCAACACCCGGGCCGGTTTCACCGCCACAACGACGGTGAAGCGCTCTGACTTCAAGATAACCTACAACTCCGTGCTGGAGGCCGGCGGCGTCGTCATCGGTGACGACGTGAAGGTGACCCTCGAGATCGAGGCGATCCAGCAGAAGAAAGAGAGCGAGAAGGCACCTGCCGCAAAGTAAGGAAACCGGGCCCACGACCGGGCCGGCCAGTCCTGGCTGCCTCTCCACGGAGCTGCAAGACAGGCTGGCCCGGGTGCGCCTGGGCGGGCCCGAGCCGATCCGCCAGAGGCACCTGGCCCGGGGCAAGTTGCTGCCCAGGGATCGGGTCCTGGGACTGCTGGACGCCGGCGCTCCGTTCCTTGAACTCTCGGCGCTGGCCGCCTTCGGCCTCTACGGAGACGGGGTTCCCGGGGCGGGGATGATCTCAGTGGTCGGCACCGTGTCGGGCAGGCTGGTGATCATCACGGCCAATGACTCCACCGTGAAGGGTGGAACCTATCATCCCATCTCGGTCAGAAAACACCTGCGGGCCCAGGAGATCGCCCTGGAGAACCAGCTGCCATGCGTCTACATGGTCGACAGCGGCGGCGCCTTCCTGCCCCTCCAGTCCGAGATGTTCGCCGACCGGGAACACGGGGGCAGGATGTTCTTCAACCAGGCTCGAATGTCAGCCCAGGGAATCCCCCAGGTCGCACTGGTGATGGGAAGCTGCACCGCTGGCGGCGCCTACGTACCAGCCATGAGCGACGAGGTGGTCATCGTCCGTCAGCAGGGCACCATCTTCCTGGCCGGACCTCCCCTGGTCAAGGCTGCCACAGGAGAGATCGTATCGGCCGAAGAGCTTGGCGGCGGCGACGTCCACGCCCGCACCTCCGGGGTGGCGGACCACCTGGCGGAGGATGACGAGCATGCTCTGGAGCTGGCCCGCTCCATCGTCAGCAACCTGCCGGTTCCGGTCCAGTTCCGTTGGTCCCGATCCAAGCCCGCCATGGCTGGCCCGGACCGGGACGTGGCACTGGCGAACCTGCTCCCCCGGGATGGAGGACCCATCGAGGACATGGAGACCCTGGTGAGACTCCTGGGCGACGAACCGGAGTTTCAGGAGGTCGATGGTGGTGAGGGCCGGTCTCT
The DNA here is from genome assembly GCA_021772705.1 of Candidatus Cloacimonadota bacterium. GTDB lineage: Bacteria > Muiribacteriota > UBA6191 > JACPRK01 > JACPRK01 > OFTM100. Next base: position 3,250 of record JAJFLN010000614.1, read on the forward strand.
ACTGACCTGTCGCACTATCCTGTCGGGACATCGGATCGGTGTCCTGGCCGAACGGGGCTCCCTGGACTCCCGCGCCCTGCGAAAGGCCGCTCGCTTCATCGGCCAGTGCCAGGCATCGGGCCTGCCGGTTCTGACGCTGCAGAACAGCGGCTCCGGTGACGAGTCGCCCCAGTCCCAAGAAGCCATGGCAGGCCTCCTGGCCACCGTCGCCACTTGCGAGACGCCCCGGATCACCCTCATCGCCGGAGGCAGCATCGGCATGGCAAGTCAGGCCATGAGCGGTCGCAGCACCTCGCCCAGGTTCCTCTTCCGCTGGCCCGGCAGCCGTCTCTCAGCCTTCGAGCGAGAGCTGGCAGCGGAGCTGTTCCGTCACCGGCCAGACGTCCAGGGCGTGGACCCCTTCGAAGTCTGGGACAGGGAGGCCGATGCCTATTACGGTACGGCCCGCCTCCACGATGACGGCCTCCTGGACCCGGTCGAAACCCGGGACGCCCTGGGCTTGGCCCTGGAAATCTGCCGCCAGTCCTGACGAGGGAGAACCGGGTGAGACTGCTACCGGGCGGAGACGTTTGGTCACGGAGATCTCAGAGACACAGGGGCCACAGACGTCCTTTATCAATCAGCCTTCTCATTCCATCTCCGTGTGCTCTGTGGAAATCCCCTCGAAAACGCCCGGGGACCACGTAGTCTCTGGCCCCTCGACAGATGGCTCAGACGATATGGCCGCCCGCTCCATTCATCCCCTTCGGCGTAGCTCAGGACATGCTTCGACAGGCTCAGACGATATGGCCGCCCGCTCCATTCATCCCCTTCGGCG
>JAJFLN010000615.1 GCA_021772705.1 Candidatus Cloacimonadota bacterium
CGCCGAAGGGGATGAATGGAGCGGGCGGCCATATCGTCTGACCCTTCGGCAAGCTCAGGAGAGGGGCCGGTCCGCGAAACGACGCTCTGTGCCTCGACAAGCTCGGCACGAACGGATAAGGAAGGAAGCGTTAGGACCACCACACTAGACTCTGGGTCTTTGGCTGCCTTCGAAGACGAACTGGCAGGCTAGCAGGCCTGGGAGGATGCTGGCGGTCAGGGTCTCGAGGGGTTCGAGCCAGCGTTGGTAGAACTTGTAGGCTGGGGATTTCAGGACGGCGCGGGGGTCGGTCTGGCCGTCGTCGGAGCGGAACAGGCCTTTGAGCAAGGGCCAGACGGCTCGGGTCATGTGCGGCGTCAGGTCCCATCGTTGGAGGTGGAATCCGGCATCCTCCAGAAGTCTGATGCCGCTGCGACGGGTGTAGAACCGCAGGTGGGTCCTGTCTAGTATCCCCGATTCTGCGTATTCGAAGTTGCCCAGCAGCAGGCCGAATCTCACGGTCCAGGCCGCCACGTTCGGGACGGAGATGAGCACTCTTCCCCCGGGCTTCAGCAGACTGGAGTAGGCCGAGAGGACCGATGCCGGATCCGGAAGATGCTCCAGGATATCGGCGAAGACGATCCGGTCGTACTTCTCGCCCAGCTCCCGGGCCAGGCCTGTCACATCGGTGACATCGAAGCGCAGGGCGCGGTCAAGTCGCTTCCGGGCGGCCTCCACGGCCGATTCGGCCAGCTCAACGCCTGTGACGCGGTTTCCTGCTGCTCTGGCCGCTTCGCCCATGGCGCCAGAGCCGCATCCGACGTCCAGCACGTCATGATCCGTGCCGAGGAGCCGCAACACAGCCGGGTTGGCGAAGTCGAAGTAGACGTACGGCTCGAAGCCGGTCCCGGAGGTGTCCGGGAGTGGGTCGTTCATCGGAACTGGGGGAATGACTTGAACCCTCGACTGTGAAGCCCGTACTTCACGAGAGTCCGGAGGATGTTCAGACCGTAGATGCAGCTCGGTACGAACCCGATCTGGGATGCCTCCGGGAAGTAGCGTGTGGTGATCGGGATCTCCTCGATGAGCAGGTCCTTGACCACTCCCTGGGCAATGATCTCCGTGTCGAAGACAAACCCGTCAGAGTTGTCTTCGAAGCGGATTGACTCGAGATATTTCCGCGAGTAGGCCCTGAGGCCGCTGTGGTACTCCGTCAGGTACATGTTGAAGACCACGTTCTCCAGGGCCGTGAGGAGGACGTTGGCGACGAACTTCCACCTGGGCATCCCGCCCTCGACGAATCGCTTTCCCAGCATGCGGGAGCCGAACACGGCCTCGGCGTTGCCTTCGAGCAGTGGAGTGATGAGGCGGGGAATGGCGGCCGGATCGTACTGGTGATCCGGGTGCACCATGACGATGATGTCGGCGTCCCGCTTCAGCGCCTCGGCATAGCAGGTCTTCTGGTTGCCCCCGTAGCCTCGATTCTTCTCGTGGACAACGGTGTGGAGGCCGAGTTCGCGAGCTACCTCGACGGTCCTGTCCCGGCTGCAATCATCGGTGACGATGATGTCGTCGACCCAGCCCTCCGGGATCGACCTGAGGGTCGCCTCGATGGTCTTCTCGGCGTTGTAAGCCGGCATGATGACCGTGACCTTCTTGTCCCGCTTCTTCAGCTCAGGATCTGGCCACGGTGACTTTGCCTCATCCTTCACGCCGACAATCTAGGGGCTGGAACAGTTCTGGTCAAGGGGAGCGGCTGCCGTACATTTTGTCGTAGTAGTCCCGGTAGGCGCCGCTCTTGATGCGATCCCACCAGGGTCGATTCTCACGGTACCAATCGACGGTCTCCCGGATGCCTTTGTCGAAGGGGACACTGGGGGCCCATCCCAGTTCGTGGGAGATCTTTCCGTTATCGATGGCGTAGCGGCGATCGTGGCCTGGCCGGTCCTTCACGTGAGTGATCAGACTTGCCGGCCGGCCTGTGATTTCCAGGATACGTTCCACCATCTGCAGATTCGGCAGCTCCTGGCCGCCTCCGATGTTATAGACCTCGCCGGGGGTTCCCTTCTCCAGGATGGCCGCCAGGGCCGAACAGTGATCCTGAACGTGCAGCCAGTCTCGCACCTGCTGACCATCGCCGTAGACGGGAAGAGACTTCTCCTCCATGGCGTTGGTGATCATCAGAGGAACCATCTTCTCGGGGAACTGAAAGGGACCGTAGTTGTTGCTGCAACGGGAGACCAGCAGGGGAAGACCGTAGGTCTTGAAGTAGGCTCTGGCGAGCATGTCGGCGGAGGCCTTCGAGGCCGAGTAGGGGCTGTTGGGAGCCAGGGGAGTGGTCTCCAGGAATGCGCCGGTGGGGCCCAGGGAGCCATAAACCTCGTCGGTGGATACCTGGAGGAATCGCTCCACTTTCGAATCCCGAGCCGCATCCAGGAGTGTCTGGGTGCCGAGAATGTTCGTCTCCAGGAATGCCGATGGGGAGTCGATGCTCCGATCCACGTGTGTCTCGGCTGCGAAGTTGATGATCCCCGTCACCCCTTCGGCCAGGAGCTTTGAGACGAGCTCACCGTCCCGGATATCACCCTTCACGAAGCGGTATTCATGGTCTTCCTCGATGCCTTCCAGGTTCTCCAGGTTGCCAGCATAGGTCAGCAGATCCAGGTTGATCAGACGCCAGTCCGGCCGGTGTTTCTTGACCCAATGGACGAAGTTGGAGCCGATGAATCCCGCGCCGCCTGTAACGAGAAGAAGCTTGTCGTCAGGCATCTTTACGAGCCCAGTCGTAGGGGATGTCGTTGTCGTGGGGGTCGACCCGGAACTCGTCAGGAGAGGCCGGATCGTAGACTTCTGTCGGGGCGTTGATGACTATACAGGACTCCTCGCTGATGCACTTGAGACCGTGCATCACGAACGGAGGAATCTGAACTAGCAGCGGATTGTGATCTCCGATGAAGAACTCGTTCACCTCGCCCAGGGTCGGCGAGTCTTCCCTGGAGTCGTAGGCCACGAGCTTGATCATCCCCCGGACGACGGCGAAGTTGTCGTACTGCTTCTTGTGATAATGCCAGGCCTTGACCACCCCGGGGTAAGCCACGGTCATGTAGGTCTGACCGAACTTCACGAAGACATCGTCGTCGTGGCGCAGCATCTCCATCAGCCGGCCCCGCTCGTCGGAGAAGACCTTCAATTGCTTGGTCTGAATGCCGTCGATCATTCCCAATGGGCCTCAGGTTATTCCAACGGCGCTGTTGTCGCCGAGCATGAATCGCAGCGCCTTGGGGCGGATCTGAGTTCGCGAGATGGTGACGTTCTTTCCTATCAGGCTGTCTTCGATTCTTCTGCCCACATCGAGGATGCGGCTCTCCTCCAGGATGATGGAGTGCTCCACCTCGGAGGATCTGACGTGGCAGTCGTGGTAAATCGAGGTGAAAGGCCCCACGTAGGAGTCTTCAATCCGGGTGTTTCGACCGATGATGGCGGGCCCGCGAATCGTGCTGTTGGTGATCACGGCGCCTTCCTCGATCACCACTCGGTCCTCCAGTCGAGTTCCCTCGTCGATGGACCCGTGGGTCTTGGCTTCCAGCGTCGCCAGGATCATCCGGTTGGCCTCCAGCATGTCCTCCAGCTTGCCCGTGTCCTTCCACCAGCCGCTGACGATGTGGGGGTTGACCCGGAAATCGTTGTCCACGAGCCACTGGATGGCGTCGGTGATCTCCAGCTCTCCTCTGGGAGAGGGCTTGATGCTGTCGGCGGCCTGGAGGATGTTCTTGTCGAACATGTAGACGCCGACCAGGGCCAGATCGCTCTTCGGTTCCGCCGGCTTCTCGACCAGGTTGACGACCTTGCCGTCTTCCAGCTCGGCCACACCGAATTGCTCCGGGTTCGGAACCCGGGCCAGCAGGACCATGGAGTTGGGCCGTTCTTCCCTGAACTGGTCCACCAGCTCCTTGATGCCGTTGATGATCAGGTTGTCGCCCAGATACATCACGAATTCGTCGTTGTCGAGAAACTCCCGGGCCGTCAGGACGGCATGGGCCAGCCCCAGCGGCTCGGCCTGGCGGATGTAGGTCAACTTCACGTCGAACCGGCTGCCGTCGCCGCAGGCCGCTTCGATCTCCTCGTGGGTGTCGCCCACGATGATGCCGATGTCCGTCAGGCCAGCCCCGCGCAGCGCTTCGATGCCGTAGAACAGAACGGGCTTGTTCGCCACCGGCACCAGTTGCTTGGCGCTGGTATGTGTCAGAGGACGGAGCCGTGTGCCGCGTCCACCGCTGAGTAGAAGTCCTTTCATGCGTCTGCTTTCCTTCGCGGCGAAAGGTAGTCAATCCCCAGGATCATGTCAAGGAAGGCGGCGAGGGCAGGGTGCATGTCCCGTAGGGGGCAGCCAACATTGGGGATCAGGTCGATCACAGGGATCTCACACGAGGATCCGGGGACACACGACTGGACCCGAATTCGCCGTCGGCTGCCAGGCAGCACGGGTACCGCAGGAATTCGGGTCCAGTCGTGTGTCCCCGGATCCCCATACGGGACATGCACCCGCCAGCGGAGGACGGTCGTGTGTCCCGAATCTCAGCCGCTGAGACA
>JAJFLN010000616.1 GCA_021772705.1 Candidatus Cloacimonadota bacterium
ACTTCGAGAAGATGCTCTATGACAACGCCTTCCTGGCCCCCCTGCTGGCGGAGCTGTCCGTGAGCCAGGGCCGCCCCGATTTCGACCGGGCCGCCCGGCGAACCCTGGACTTTGTCCTTCGAGAGCTGACGGGTCCGGAAGGACAGTTCTATTCCGCCCTGGATGCCGAGACGGAGGGAGGCAAGGAAGGGGCCTTCTACGTCTGGGATCGCCCGGAGCTGGATCGGGTGCTGGGAAGGGACGATTCGGCTTTCTTCGCTCCCATCTTCGGTTACGACGGTTCGCCCAGCTTCGAGCATACTCATCATGTCCTGCATCTACCGGCGTCCCTGGAGGAACGGGCTCGGGACTTGAAATGGACGCGCCAGGCTCTGCTGAAGCGAGTCTCTACCTTCGAGGCCCGGCTCCTGGCGGCGCGATCGAAACGGGAACGGCCCCTGACGGATACGAAGGTGCTGACGGACTGGAACGGGATGATGATCCGCGCCATGGCTCTGGCCGGCAAGTGGTTGAAGGAACCCCGCTACGTTCGGGCGGCCGAGAAGGCGGCTCGTTTCCTCCTGGCCCGGTCGGCCAGGAAAGGCCGGATTCTTCAACACACCTGGATCGACGGCAAGTCCTCCATCGATGCATTCCTGGACGACTATGCCCATCTCGCCGGAGGCTTCCTGGCACTCCACCAGGCCACCGGGGACAGCAGTTGGGTCGATCGAGCTGCCGGCCTCGTGGAGGAGGCAGACGAGAGGCTCTGGGCGAAAGAGTCCGGTGGCTATCACAACTCTGTGGCTCGAGGGGATCTGCTGCTCCGCTCCCGGGACGTTCAGGACGGGGCCATCCCTTCCGCCAATGCCTGGATGGCCCGATGCCTTGTCGAGCTGTCTCGCCTGCGCCCGAAGGGGGCCTATCGACAGCGCGCCGGCGACCTGCTCCGCTCCTTCACGGGCATCCTGAGCCACTCCCCCGGGGCAGCCCGGGAGCTGACTGTTGCCCTTTCCCGGTTTCATCGGTCACCGAAACGAGCTGACCAGGAACAGCCTTGGGAGGCGGGAGAAACGACCGTGTCCACCGATGCCCGTGACTCAGCTTCGCCGGATGCCACGGCGACGGCAGGTCCTGTCACGGCGAGCCTCTTCGTCACGGCAGGCTCACCTTCCGGCGCCGGTCGAGTACAACTTGCCCTCCGGCTGGACATCGAGGAAGGGTGGCACATCAACGGGGCGAAGCCTCTGCAGGAGTTCCTGATTCCGACCCGGATCACTCTGGATCCTGGGGAGGCGAAAGCCATCCTGGTTCCCTTCAAGATGCCGGAGGGAAAGAAGGTCCGCCTCGGGTTCAGCGAAGAGGAACTGCGAGTCTACGACGGACGTCTCTGGCTCCGTGGTGCGCTCGAACTGGAGGAGTCCGGCGCCTCTCGAGACTCTCCGATGAAACTCCAGATCCACTTCCAGGCCTGCAACGATCGAGTCTGTCAGGCCCCGAAAGTCCTGGATCTGCCCTTCAAGATCAACCGGCCCTCATCCGTCGATGCCGAGGGACCGTAGCTTTCGCCAGAGCGTGGTGCGGCCGATTTCCAGGACTCGTGCCGCTTCGACCTGATGGCCGCCGCAGGCCTCCAGGACCTCCAGGATGTGCTGTCGTTCGACCTCTGCCAGAGAACGCAGTGGTTGGATCGGCCTCTCATTCCGAGGCTCGATCAGATCCTCCGGCAGGTGGTGAAGGGCCACGTCAGCACCCTCCGACAGGACGGCGCCGTGCTTGACGGCGTTGGCCAGCTCTCGCACGTTTCCCGGCCAGCTATGGCTCTCCAGGGCTCGCTCTGCTTCCGGCGTCATCCGGCACGTGGCGTGTTTTTCGTCCCCGAGGAACACCCTGGCCAGAGGCAGGATGTCTCCCACTCGCTCCCGCAAGGGCGCGACCCTGAGTGAGAAGACCTTCAGACGGTAATAGAGGTCCTCTCGGAATTGCCCCTCCTTGACTCTGCTGTAGAGGTCCCGGTGGGTGGCACAGATGATTCTGACGTCGATGGCGAAAGAACCGGACTCTCCGACTCGCCGGATCTCGCCGTCCTGAAGCACCCGCAGCAACTTGGCCTGAAGTGACAGGGGCATCTCGCCAATCTCGTCCAGGAACATGGTGCCGTCGTTGGCTGTTTCGAACAGGCCAGTCCTGTGGGAATGGGCCCCTGTAAAGGCACCCTTGGCGTGACCGAACAGCTCGGTCTCCAGAAGGGCTGGAGGCAGAGCGGCAACGTTCACCGCAACGAACGGCTGCCCTACCCTCGTGCTGTTGACGTGAATCGCCCTGGCCAGGACTTCCTTGCCGGAGCCACTCTCTCCCAGGATGATCACCGAGGCGTCGGTCCGGGCGATTGGCCGGGACTTCTCCATCAGAGCCTGCATCGATGGGCTGTCGGAGATCACCCTGGAGCAGAGCTGAAGGTAGGGACCCTTCAGCTCGGTGCAGATATGACAGAGGGATCGACCGGAGGTGAAGTCGAAGGGAGCCTGACAGCTCGGCTCGACGGCTGGAATCTGTTTTGCCATGTTCCATTACGGAACATATCACTCCCCAAGCAGGGACACAAGCATGCTTCGCCAGGGATGTAAGTGACCCGTCTCGGCAGCTGATTCAGAACCGATGGAAGACGCCGGGACTCCTTAGGACCCGTGCAAGAATAACTACGCAGTTTCGCCTCCCATCTTCAGGCCATCTCCGGCCGCTCCTCAATCGCGGAATCCTCGACGTAGCCCACTACGCCTCCGGTCCCGTTCGCTCGAACCAGCCGAATTTGACCCAAATCTGGGCGCGACTTCTGCGCATTTACTCCTGCGCGGCCCCTTACCTGGCAGGGAGCCTCGGGTCGGCTGCCACCTCCGTGCCTGGGCCTCGGGGCCAAGTCTCCTGCGATGGGTGGCACTGTCCTTGCTTGGGACCCTCCATCCCGGGCTCCTTTCAGCCGGCATCCGGATAGAGCAGCGCCGACGCGCGGCTTCAACGCAGGAGGCTCGACAACTATGACCGGGGAACAGGCCACAAGCGAAGTTATGGATCCAGAGGACACGCTGCGCCTGGATGCGAGGAGGACGCTCTATCACTTCTTCTCCAGGGTGCTGTCGGACCCCAGGTCCACGCGATGGGCGGACCTGCGGGACCAGGGGCTCCAGGATCTCGCCGCCGAAGCCTGCCGGTTCATCGCAGGGGACCCGGCGTTCGAGGGGTCTCCCGTGGCGCCCGGTGAAACCGCTACAGCGGATCTGGACCTGACAGCGGTTCTGGAGGCACTGGACCGATCCGAGGATGTGCTGGAGGAGGAGTACCTCTCTGTGTTCGGGCTCCTTACTTCCCAGGAGTGCCCGCCCCACGAGATCTCCTACTGCCCCCAGACCGACACGACCTACCGGTCCCAGCAACTGGCCGACGTGTCCGGGTTCTACAGTGCATTTGGATTGAAAAGGTCCCTCGACGCACCTGATCGGTACGATCACGTTTGCCTGGAGCTGGAGTTCATGAGCTGGCTGGGAGCCAAGCAACGCCACGCGGCCTCTCGCGGGAACGACATGGAACCGGTGGAGATCTGTCATGACGCGCAGCGTCGATTCGGACAGGACCATCTCTTCTGGTGGGTCACTGCCTTCTGCGCCGCCATGAAGGGACGGGCGGAGGACCGCGAGGCACCACTGTATGTGGCCATTGCCGAGGCCCTTCCGGCATTCCTCCACGCCGACAGGACGTATCTGCAAGTCCCCCCTCCCACGGAGCTGCTCCCACCGGTGGAGACCGTGGAAGAGGGTTTCGAGGGTTGCACTGCATGTGCCCCGGATCCTGCCCTGAACAGCACGCCCCCAACTCCGTGACGAGAAGGAAGATCTTCGATGAACAGTTCCTACGCAAAGCGCGCCGCGGGCCTCCTATTCTCTGCCTCATTGCTTCTGCCAGCGACACCGGACTCGCTGGCAGCCTCCTCGGAAGCCGGCAGCGCCAGGGGCCTCTACGAGACCCAGTGCGCCAGCTGTCATGGATTAACCGGTGATGGCGCTGGACCGGCGGCCTACCTGGTCTATCCCAGACCGCGGGACTTCCGGACCGGAATCTATCGCTTTCGCAGCACCCCTTCCGGTGCGCTGCCGACCGATGGGGATGTGGCCCGGACCATCCGGCGAGGCCTTCCGGGAACGGGAATGCCTGCCTTCAGCGGCCTTCTGACAGAGGAGCAGATCCTCTCTCTGGTGGACGTGGTCAAGTCCTTCTCGCCGGCCTTTGCTTCAGCCGAGCCGCCGACGCCGCTGGCCGTGCCCGAGGCTCCTCCGAGGACAGAGGAGCTGGTCACCCGAGGACGTCAGGTCTACAAGGAACTGGGTTGCGCCGCCTGTCATGGCGCCGAAGGCCGGGGGGACGGACCGGCATCGAGCAGTCTCAAGAGCGAGGAAGGCTACGACCTGCCGGCGATGGACTTCACCCGGGGTGTCTTCAAGAGCGGTGACCAGCCGGAGGATCTCTATCGCACATTCCTGACGGGACTCAACGGAGCGCCGATGCCTTCGTTCCAGAACATGTTCACGAAGGAGTCGAAGCTGTTCGACTTCGAGAATCCCGGCTGGGCTCTGGTCTACTACGTCCTCAGTTTGCAGCCCGACGCAGCAGAGGCAGGAACGGGAGCGGGCGCCGTCATCGAGGTGGGCACCACCGCCGATGCTTCGGTGTTCAAGAACGCCTACTCCCCGGCCTGGGATCGAGCGAGAGACTCGGTGGTCACTCTCCGCCCTCTCTGGACTCGAAACGAGTTCCCCAGATCCGTCTCGGTGCGAGCGTTGCGGGATGACAGCAGCGTGGCTATCCGCCTCTCCTGGGACGATGCGTCGGCCAACATGCGCTCCCTGGGTCCCACGGATTTCCCGGACAAGGCGGCGGTTTCATTCCCCACAGGCGAGGGCATCCCGTTCATCGGGATGGGCTTCAAGACCGACGAGGATGGCCGGGACCGCGGCATGGTCAACATCTGGTGCTGGCGCGCCGATCGGCAGGAACAGCACGACAAGGGCCGGTTCGCCGACATCCAGGACCGGTACGACCTGGCGGCGGTCGACTGGTATCCCTTCAAGAAAGGCTGGCGCCCAGGGCAGCAGGAGTCCGTCGCTGACGATGAGGTGCTTTCACACAACCCGACGTTCCTCACCGGCTGGGGAGCCGGCAATCCCGTGTCGAATCCGGTGGTCCGGGAGGGGTCGATCACCGAGTTCGATGCCCTGGGCTTCGGAACTCTGACGGCACAGCCGCCGCGGGAACAGAACGTGACGGGAGCCAGCCAGTGGCGCGTGGGTGAGTGGGCGGTGGTGTTCGTCCGGGACCTCTACACCGGTGGAGACGGCGACGTGATCCTGAGTCATCGGGACCGAGTACCGATCTCCTTCGCCGTCTGGGATGGACAGTATCGCGATCGAAACGGGACGAAGTCCGTGAGCAACTGGCACTGGCTCGATCTCGGAACCAAGGAGGCAGCAAAGTGAACCGCAGGAGACAGCGCCGCGGCGCCCACCGTTCCGAAGATACCGGACAGCAGCCCACAGCGCTGGAGCTGAGTCGTCGCAGGTTCCTTGCCTTGCTGAGTGCCGGGGCGGCAGCCGTCATAGCTCCCCCCCGATTGCTCGGCGCCCTGGCTCCGATCCCGGAGATCGAGAATCCACTCGAGCACTATCCCCAGCGGGACTGGGAGAAGATCTACCTCGATCAGTATCGCTACGATCGGACCTTCACCTGGGTCTGCGCGCCCAACGATACGCACATGTGCCGCATGCGGGCCTTCGTCCGCAACGGCGTGATGATCCGGAGCGAGCAGAACTACGACCACGACAAGTGCGGCGATCTCTACGGCAACAAGGCCACCTCCGCATGGAATCCCCGGGGCTGCCCCAAGGGCTTCACGTTCCAGCGACGGGTCTACGGACCCTACCGCCTGAAGGGGCCCGTCATCCGGCAGGGCTGGAAGGAGTGGGCCGACGACGGTTTCCCCTCCCTGAGCGACGATCCTTCACTGCGGAGCAAGTACCGGTTCGACGATCGGGGCAACGACGCCTTCATCCGGGTGAGCTGGGACGAAGTCTCCCGCTACGCGGCCTATGGTATGGCCGCCGTGGCTCGAACCTACAGCGGGGATGAAGGCAAGGCCCGACTGTTGAAGGACGGCTATCACGAGGCCATGTTCGAGCACTGGGAGGGCGCCGGCACCCGGACCATGAAGATCGGGTCCTCCCTGCCGCTCCACGGCCTGGTTGGCAAGTTCGGTCTCTTCCGGTTCGCCAACGTCACGGGACTTCTGGACCATCACGTCAGAGGGGTCAGTCCCGAGGAGTCCAAGGCGAGCCGGGAGTGGACCGAGTACACCTGGCGGGGAGATCAGGCGCCGGGTCAGCCCTTCGTCCATGGACTGCAGACCTCCGACATGGACATGAACGACCTGAGGTTCTCGAAGCTGACGATCCAGATCGGGAAGAACCTGGTCGAGAACAAGATGCCTGAGTCCCACTGGCTCAACGAGTTGATGGAACGAGGCGGCAAGATCGTCGTCATCACTCCCGACTACAGCGCCCCCTCCGCCAAGGCGGACTACTGGATCGGCGTCCGTCCCGGACTCTCCGATACCTCGGTTCTCCTGGGTGTCACCAAGCTGCTGATGGATAACGACTGGATTGATCCGAAGTTCATCAGACAGTTCACCGATTTCCCCCTGCTGGTCCGGACCGACAACCTGCGGCGTCTGAGACCGGAGGAGGTCTTCGCTGGTTACCAGCAGAAGGACATCACCGAGAGCGCCTCCTACAAGGTGCAGGGGTTGACCGGCGAGCAACGGGAGCGGATCGGCGACTTCACGGTCTGGGATGAGAAGGAAGGCAAGGTAGTCGCCGTCAGTCGCGAAGATGTGGGCGACCGGGCCGTGATGACAGCCGCCCTGAAGGGCACCTTCACGGTCAAGACTCTCGATGGCCAGGACGTGGAAGTGATGCCGGTCTACGAGATGTACCAGCGCCACCTGGTCGACTATGACCTGAAGACGGTGGAAGAGATCAGCGGAGCTTCGGCGACGCTGGTCGAGCGTCTGGCCCGGGATATCTGGGAGACGACCAAGGCGGGCCATTCCGTGTCGATCCACCATGGCGAGGGGACGAACCACTACTTCCACGGCACTCTGCACAACCGGGCGTGCTACCTGCCCATGATGCTGACGGGAAACATCGGAAAGCACGGCGCCGGTGTCTTCACCTGGGCAGGCAACTACAAGGGAGCCCTGTTCCAGGCCTCCCCATGGTCTGGCCCGGGGGTGGGTGTGTACGCCCACGAAGACCCCTTCAATCCGGTCATGGACGAGGACGAGAAGATCACTCACCATCACCTGCGGAACCTGACCAAGGGCGAGGACGTGGCCTATTGGGGCCACGGCGACAAGCCGCTTGTTGTGGAAACGAATGAAGGGTCCCGGGTCTTCACGGGCAAGACCCACATGCCGACGCCGACGAAGATGCTCTGGTACAACAACGCCAACCTCATCAACCAGGCCAAGTGGGTCTACAACCTGGTGGTGAATGTCTTCCCGAAGATCGACATGATCGTCGATCAACAAATGGAGTGGACAGCCTCGGCGGAGTACTCCGATCTGGTGCTGCCCGTCAATTCCTGGGTGGAGTTCGAGGATCTGGAGATCGGCGGTTCCTGCTCAAACCCCTTCATCCAGGCCTGGGGCGGCGATGGAATCGAACCCCTCTACGACTCCCGGGACGACGCCATGGTGTTCACCGAGATCTGCTCGGCTCTGGCCAAGATGACCGGCGACCGCCGCTTCGATGACTACTGGCGGTTCATCCGGGACAAGAAGGCCGGGGTTTACATCCAGCGTGTTCTCGATAGCTGCACGACCACCACCGGCCCCAAGGGCAGCTACCAGATCAAGGACCTGATGGCGGGCAAGTACGGGGGGCAGCCCGGCGCGGCGCTGATGCTCTTCCGGACCTACCCTCGAGTCGCATTCTACGAGCAGATCCACGACCAGATCCCCTTCTACACGGACACAGGGCGGCTCTGTGGGTACTGCGACTTGCCGGAGGCCATCGAGTACGGCGAGAACCTCATCGTCCATCGGGAGGCCGTGGAGGCCACCCCTTACCTTCCGAACGTCATCGTCTCCACCAGTCCCTACGTCCGTCCGAAGGACTACGGGATCGCCTTGGACGACGATGACCCGGACCGGCGGACCATTCGAAACGTCAAGATGGGCTGGGCGGAGGTCAAGAACACCGAGAACCCCCTCTGGAAAAAGGGGTATCGGTTCTTCTGCTCCACCCCCAAGTCGCGCCACACCACTCACTCGTCCTGGTCCACCGTGGACTGGCACTGGATCTGGAGCACCAGCTTCGGTGACCCCTACCGCCACGACAAGAGGTCTCCTGGCGTGGGGGACCGGCAGATCCAGATGAACCCCCTGGCGGGAGCGGAGATGGGTCTGAAGGAAGGCGACTACGTCTACGTCGACGCCAATGAGGCCGATCGGCCCTTCGTCGGGTCCCGGCCGGAGGACCCCAGGACCCGGGCATTCCGTTGCATGGTCCGAGTCAAGTTCAACCCGTCCCTGCCCCACGCGATGACCATCATGAAACACACGGGATGGATCGCCACGGAGCGAACAGTGAAGGCTCACGAGAGCCGGGCCGATGGACGGGCCCTGTCGGAGGCGACAGGCTACCAGTCCAACTATCGATACGGCTCACACCAGAGCATCACTCGTAGCTGGCTGATGCCGATGCATCAGACCGACACCCTGTTTCACAAGAAGACCGGAGCCATGGGATTCTGCTTCGGCTTCGCCATCGACAACCACGGAGTGAACACGGTTCCCAAGGAGACTCTGGTCCGGATCATCAAGGCAGAGGACGGCGGGGTCGACGGGAAGGGCGTCTGGTATGCGGCCACGACAGGAACCTCTCCCGGACAGGAGTCCGATGAGATGGAACGATATCTGAGCGGTGAGTTGACCGTCCTCGGAGAAGTCTGATGACGATCCGGGAGGTCCCGAGATGAGCGATTCCAGCGACAAGAAAGACGGAGAGGACGAGAGGCAACACCCGGGCAAGCAACCCTGGGAGCCCGAGGATCCCATGTCCCTCAAGGGGGCTGCCGGAGACGGCGACCCCATGATCATGCTCCGTTGCGTCGTGGAAGAGTACGCCCGGATGGGAATGGCCGTGTCGGACATCGAGCGGATGTTCGCCACTCCCTTCTTCCGGGCAGCCCACGACTTGACCGCCCGTCTCGGTCCAGAAGTGGTGCAACAGGAGATCAACGCGATCGTGAAGCGATGCGGTGTCCATCGGTTCAAGACGGTCCACGCTACGAACACCAGTCCCGGCTGCAACTCCAGCGATGGAACGGCCTCACCCTGCTCACCGGCAGGTCACACTGACAGGGAGGCTTGAGAACGATGGCCAAGGTCTACAACTGGCAACTGGGCCGAGACATGGAGTACCCCTACGAGGCGGGGCATCCGGACTGGCAGTTCGCCTTCGTCTTCAACACCAACCGGTGCATCGCCTGTCAAACCTGCACCATGGCATGCAAATCGACCTGGACCTTCTCCAAGGGGCAGGAGTTCATGTGGTGGAACAACGTGGAGACCAAGCCCTACGGCGGCTATCCCCACAACTGGGACAAGAAGCTCCTCTCCATGCTCGACGAGGAGAACCCGGAAGGCCAGATCTGGGACGAGGAAGCCGAGCAGTCGAAGGAAGGCCCTTACGGCCGCTTCGACGGCAAGACGGTGTTCGAGGCCGCCGAGAAGCGCTACGGTCCTGAAGGGCAGCAGCGGGTCATGGGCTATCTCCCCTCCGAGGCCGACTGGCGATCCCCGAACATGCACGAGGAGACAGCCACCGGTCCTTCCATGCAGCCCGGTGCCTGGGGTCACTCGACCCAGCTTCCGGAACACAAGGTCTGGTTCTTCTACATGCAGCGGATCTGCAACCACTGCACCTATCCGGGATGTTTGGCCGCCTGTCCCCGCCAGGCCATCTACAAGCGCCCCGAGGATGGTATAGTCCTCATCGATCAGGAGCGTTGCCGGGGATACAGGAAGTGTGTCGAGGCCTGCCCCTACAAGAAGAGCATGTACCGGCCCACGACCCGGGTCAGCGAGAAGTGCATCGGCTGCTTCCCCCGGATCGAGGGTAAGGATCCGGTCCTGAGCCCCGATAGAGACCCGCTGGAAACTCGATGTATGACGGCCTGCGTCGGCAAGATTCGCATCCAGGGCCTGGTGAAGAAGGACAGGGAAGGCGGTTGGGCAGACGTGCCGGACAACCCGCTGCACTACCTGATCCGGGAACGGAAGATTGCCCTGCCGCTCTATCCCCAGTTCGGAACCGAGCCCAATGGCTACTACATCCCTCCCCGGTGGGTTCCCCGAGGCTATCTGGTTCAGATGTTCGGCCCCGGCGTCGAGTCTGCCATCGAGCAGTACTCCTGCCCCGATCGGGAACTCCTGGCGGTGATGCAGCTGTTCCGGGCGGGCCAGAAGATCATCTTCAGCTACAAGATCGAGAAGGGTCCCAAGGTCGCCGAGGTCGAGGTCACCATGCCTGACGGAAAGAGCAAGACTCAGGAGATCTTCAACGACACCGTCATCGGCCAGGGTCGCGACGGCAAGGAGCTGCTCCGGGTCACTGTGGAAGAGCCGACCTTCGAGAGAGATCCAGCACACGTCAACTCGATCTGAGTGGGCACGGGCTGCCTCCGGTCTCCCGGAGCCGGGGGCAGCGTCGGGCGTGGTGCAAGAGGGCCCTCCGCAGCCGATCACGAGAGTGCCCGGCAGCTGGGTCCAGAAACGGGTACCTCAGAGGGAGCGGCCCAGGTGTATTCCCGAGCTGTCCTCCCGGCGGGCCTTCAGGGCCCCTCGGTAGCACTACGGACGAGTTTCTTCGAATCTTGCGCGAATTTCTCGCGAGATCCCACCTGCATCCTACCTCCACAACCTCTCCCCCCTCTCCAGTTCCTCCCCATCTCCCCTTCATGCCTCTTGCTGTGGGTATCGGGCAGCGCCCGGGCTGTGGTCTTGAACTCGTGAGCCGGAGCCTGCATCTCCTGTCTCAGAACCGGGCCTGACTGTCCGATTGCGGTGAGGTCATGTGCATGGCCCAACACGCAGGTGGTATGGTGCTGAGACCCCCTGAATCCTCTCGTGGCGGTCTTTTGCCTGGGGGGCTGAGTCGCCGTTCCGGGGGAAGGAGAGCCAGATGGCCCTGGATGACAGAATCAACGTTCTAAAGAAGAAGCGCCTGCGTCAGCCTGTGATAATCGCCGCCTGGCCCGGAATGGGGCTCGTGGGGTTCAATGCCGTGGAGTTCTTGCGGCAGACACTGGGGGCCGAGAAGGTGGCTGAGATTCACTCGACGGACTTCTTCTCCCTTCAAGGAGTCACGGTGAAGGAGGGGATCAGTGCTCCTCTCAAGATGCCAACCAATGTCTTCTACGCCTGGAGAAACCCTGCCGGGGCTCCGGACTTGCTTCTCTTTCTCGGCACCGCTCAGCCTGTGAATGGCCGCGAGATGGCCCTTTCTAACCTGGTCCTCGATGTGGCCGCCATCTTCGGTGTGACCCGGCTGTTCACGGCGGCTGCGATGGCCTCGAAGATTGACCATCTCTCTCCCTCGAAAGTCTACGGAGTGTCCAACGAGGGGGGCGAGGCGGAGCAGCTGGACAAGCTAGGCGTGGAGCTGTTGCAGGAGGGTGAGATCGGCGGACTGAATGGTCTGCTGATCGGTGTGGCGGAACAGCGGAACCTCCAGGGTTCTTGCCTGATGGGTGAAATGCCCCATTACACGACCCATATCGAAAACCCGAAAGCATCCCAGGCGGTCCTGGAAATCTTGATGAAGCTGCTGGATTTGAAACTGGATCTCAAACCGCTCCAGGAGCGGGCGAGATACATCCAGACGCAGATTCAAGGGTTGCTGCAGGAGGCCCGGGATCGGGTCGATGCGGCGGAGGGCGGCCGGGACGAAGCGGGAAATGACGACGATTCGGGATCTGAGTCACCAGACCAGGGTGGCGGACCGGCAATCAATTGACGCCCCCCGTATCTAGCTGCTAATAGCTTGGTCGTGCTCAGTTCCCTGGGCTGGCGAGTCTCTTCCGCATAGCGAACCGAGGTTTCAGTCAGCCCTGAAGTTGCCCCGGTAAAGGACGGTCTCATGAGTCCCGCCCCGATCCTCATCTACATTCTCTGCTGGCTTGCCTACCTCCTGGCGACAGCCTGGCTCTGGATGCAATCGATTCCTCTGGCCCTGCTGGCTGTTGTCACTCTGGGCGGCTATCTGGCCGTTGGAGTTGGCTACTTCCGGCACGAACTCTATCATAATTACTACAAGCCCTTCGGCAAGCAACTCTACCACATCACCTCCTATCTGGTCTTCTCGGACCCCCAGGTCTTCTCCATCGCCCACCCGACCCACCATGGCGATGTCCACACCCTGGAGGATCTGGAGTTCTTCTGCGCCGAATATGGCACGAACCCGAGAAAGCGGCGACGTCAATTCCTCCTCGAACTCCTCTTCGGAAACATGATGTGGGAAGGCTCCACGATCATCCGCCTTCGAAGGGCCGGGAAGTGGAATCGCACTCTGGGACGGCAGAACCTGCTGGGTCGTCTGTTGTTCCTGTCACTGATCTGCTGGCTCTCGGTGACGATCAACCCGGGTAGCATGGTGTCGGTTCTAGCCGTATTCTGGCTCACTCTCTGGTGGGGGGCCCTGGTGTCGAGGCATAACCAGTTTCTCGAACATCTGGGCATCGTCAGCGACGGTAGTTTCGAGGAGCGAAACATGCTGACCCGGAACCTCCCAGACGACACTCTCTGGGGCTGGCTCTGGAACCTCTACAACCACAACGATCCTCGGGCACATCTCTTGCATCACACGAAGGCTGGCATCAATAGCCGGGCACTGGGTATCCCCCTGCCTGAAGGAGCCCGGGAGACGTCGGTTCCCGAGTACCTGAGTAACCTGTTGAACCACTACCGGAAGCTGCGGGCCGACTGCGAGGAGGATTGCTCCGCCGATTCGGTTCAATCAGCCTGACCAAACGGCTCCCCTGCCGGCCTGATTCCCTCCAGGCAGACGGAGGCTTCGTGCCTGTCTTCCGTCTCGACGGCGGCGAACTCCGGCAGCCGGCTCTGGAGATGACGGCATCGGCGAATGTCCACAAAACCTCCCTCCTTCATGAGCTCTCTCAGGGAAGCCTCGTCGTGAACGGAACGGTGGCCGGCATGGCTGAGGTGACGGATCAGGCGCCAGGGCCACCCCGATGGCCAGGTCCTGAATGCCGCCAGGTTCAGGGAGTCGACAAAGCGCTTCGCCGCTCCCGCTCTTGCTGAATCCTCCTCCTGAGTCCAGGCCAGGTACTGACTCGCCAGCTGCCTCAGGTCAGGGACGATGATTCGCAAGACTCCACCGGGCTGCAGCACACGATGGCATTCCCGCAGGAGTGCGCCGCTGGCGGGCTCATCCAGGTGTTCCAGGAAGTGAGCGGCAAAGATGGCTGACACAGAGGCGTCGGAGAACGGGAGCCCTCGCCGAACGTCGTGATGAAGGATGCCGCTGGCTGGCCACGGGACGTGCTGGTGATGCTCCGTCATCACGCCGGTCCAGCGGGCAAGAGCCCGGAGGAACGGTCTGGAAGCGAGCCAGCAGTTCCAGGAGCCATCCAGAGACAGCCATCCGTCCGCCACGTGGGGTCCCGAACCCAGATTGAGCCGAAGAGGTTTCCGAGCCGGGACGGTCATGACGTCTGGAGGGGCATCAATCGGTCACCCTGGTCCGCCGAAGTACGGCCGCCCCAGAGCAGATGGGCATTCGGATTCCGGGAAGGAGGAGATTCAGCCATGGTCCTCAGTATGATGCAGTGAGGCTGGCGCGGGAAGTTCGATGCGGATCAGGCCGCCATTGCAGCTCAGGAGAGCCGACGGTTCGATGACACAGCTAGAAAGCACAGTGACCCGCTCCGAGTTCGAGTCCGAGTATCAGGTCGGCAAGGTGCTCGGAACGGGAGGAATGGGCGAAGTGAAGTCTGCCCTTCAGCTCAAGCTCAACCGGACCGTGGCGATCAAGTTCATGCGAGCCGATGTGCTGGGCAGCGACCAGGCAGTGCAACGATTCCTGCGAGAGTCCCGGATACTGGCCAGCCTTTCCCATCCGAACATCATCCAGGTCTACGACTTCGGTGTCCTCGAAGGCAGCCCGTTCCTGGTCATGGAGTTACTGCCCGGTGGCAGCCTGGTCGAGATCTTCGAGAAGGAAGGAGCCCTGGCCCCTCGGAGGGCACTGGACCTGCTGATCCCGGCGGCAAAGGCTCTGGCCTACCTTCACGAGCAGAACATCCTCCATCGGGACATCAAGCCCAGAAACATCATGATCGACGCCGACGGAGCGCCCCGCCTGGCCGACTTCGGGCTCTCCCGGGACATGGACCGGAAGACCCTCCTGACCACCGAAGGCGCCATCATGGGCAGCCCGCTATACATCGCTCCGGAGGTGCTGATGGGCCAGGGAGCCACCCCGGCGGCCGATGTCTACTCCTTCGGTTGCAGCCTCTACGCCGCCCTCTCCTCCGAGCTTCCCTACGGCCTGGGCCACGGGGGGGCCAGGTCGGTGATGATGCGCAAGGTGAATCAGGACCCGAAGCCGATCCTGGACCATGTTCCCGATCTGCCGGAGGCCCTGGTCGAGGTGGTGCACAGATGCCTCGTGCGGAACCCAAAGAAACGCTACGCCACCGGCTCAGATGTTGCCCGGGCCCTGCGGATCGCGGCCAGGGCGATCGATCCGGATCGGCGTCGATCAGGCTCACTGATACCGTCATCCTCGACGGCCTCCTCCAGCGGTCGAGAGGGCGCGCCGGCTCGCATAGGGAGCGATACGCAGCCACTGCCGAAGGGACGGCGAGTTCCCTGGCCGGTCCTGGCTCTGGCCAGCGTTGCCGTGCTGGTGGCCTTGGCCGGCCTGGGCTACTTCCTGAATCGTCCCCAGGCGGTCAACGAGGTGCTCCGGGCGACGGAGGAACCGTTGCTGAACTCGGCGATACTGACCTATCGCACCAGTTTGGCTTGTCCTACCGTCGTCGTCATAGAACGGGGCGGGACGGCTGCCCAGGAGCGAGGTGATGGGCCGGACAGCCAGGACCACCGTATCGATCTGACCGACTTGCTTCCCGGCGAAGAGGTGGTCTGGTGGCCTGTGGTGGGTGGAGAGGTCGGGACTCCTCGGAGTTTCAATACTCTCGCCGATCCCGTCCGTGGTCTGCGGGTCTTGCGCGGCTACCGGACGGGACGGGTCGAGCTGCGTACCCCCCTTCCGGCCCGGGTGCGAATGGTCCCCCTCGAGGAGGGCCCCGTGTTCGAGGAGGCAGAGCCCGCCCTGGAACATCACCTGGAAGTGAGGGGCCTGGACCCGGATAAGGAACATCGGTTTCGAATCGAGCTGTTGCTCTCCCGGGGGGCTCCCGTCGATGGAGGTGAGGTGGTCTTCGGCCCTGTTGCAGCCTGGATGAAGGATCTGTTGACCACGGCCAATCAATTCAAGGATGACCGGCTGTTCAAGAAGATCCAGAAGGGTATCCTCGGCGGTGTCGGGCAGGGGAAGGCCTGGCTGTCGGATCTCATCGACGACGCCCGGGGCAGCATCGATGGGTTTGATGAAATCCAGTCACACCCCGGACTGGTGGGCGAGTTCCTTCAGCAACCGGGAGTCCCCTTGCAAGCCATCGACTGGACCCTCGAGGGAGTGATGCGCATGGATCGGCTGGAGCACGCCGCCCGGTTCCTGGGATTGCGGGTCCCGCAGGAACCCTGGTCCCTTCTGGGTGATCAATACTGGCGTGGATTCGAGCCCAGGTTGACGAAAGGGCCGGAGTCGACGGTGGTCTTCAAGGGAGGAAGGCTGATCGTCGTTCCCTTTCTGGACCGTGCCGCCAGTCTGATGTTCAATGAGCGGCCGGAGGCCACCGAGAAGGGCAAGTCCCTGGTGTTTCAGGTTCCTGATGACCCCCGGCCGGTTCGGGCCGAGATCTGCCTGGAACTGGAGGGCATGGGGCGGGGCACGGAGATCGGCATTCAGTTTCCCGGCAAAGGGAGCCCGAGAATCCGGCTCTTCGACTTTCGAACGACCGGTACGGAGAAACCGGTGACCCGACTCTATGCGGGCTTCCCTGGCAAGCTGATTCCCTCCGGCACCTGCAGGTTGAAAGTGCTGGTCAGCGCCCTGCCCTGGTCGTACAAGGACACAGGAATCCGGCTGTACCGGGCGACGCTCCGCTTCGATCTGCCGGCTCGTTGAGTTCGCTCTTCCGTGGAATCCCTGAGGGAGCCTATCGGCCGTCGCCGAAGGTGAGTCCCGTGATCATCCGGAGAGAGCCCAGGACTTCTCCTCGGACGCTGGGGCTGGCGTCGGTGAGATGAGCCTTCAGCTGTTCCACGGCGCTCTCGGCCCTCAGCCTGCCCAGGGCTGCTGCAGCGGCTGCCCGCTCCTCGTCGCTCTCGGCGTCGAGCATCGTCACCAGTCTCGGCACGGAGTTCGCATCTCCCAGAGTACCCAGCGCTCGGGCCGCAGCGGCTGCCCGCTTCCCGCTCTGGTCCATCAACTTCATCAATCGTGGGATGGCATGTTCGGCGTGACGGGAGGCCAGGGCGCCAGCGGCGAGAGAAACCACCTCCGCGGAGGGGTCATCGAGGGCTTCGATCAGCAGGGATTCGACGGACTCTTCTGATAGGTTTCCCAGAAGCAACACGGCGGACCAGCGCACCTCCTCGGAGTCGTCCTTGAGCAGTTCGTGGACTGCATCGGTGGGGACCTGAAGGCCCAGATCTCCCAGAGCATTCAGGGCCGAACGGCGAACCTCCGTTTCCGGGTCTCGCAGCAGGAGGCTGAGGGGAGCCATGGCGGCTTCGCTCTCCAGATAACCGAGGGCCATGGCCGTGTTGCGACGGACGACGGTGTCTTCCGATTGTGCCGCTTTCAGCAGGGACTCCAGTGCCTGTTCACCGAAGAGGGAGAGGGAGTGAGAGGCTTGCCATCCGATGAGCTCCTTCTCCCCCAGGCCGTCGGTGAAGAACTCCGTGTCGCCGAGCAGGCCCGCGATGGAGGGAATGGAGGCCGTATCGCCCAGCCCGCCGAGGGCCCAGACCGTGATACCTCTGACGTCGGCGTTGCGGTCCTTTAGCAGGCCCCTGAGAGGTTCAATGGCGTCGGAGTTTCCGATGGTGCCCAGGGCCTCCGCCGCGGCCTTTCGAACACTGGAGGCTTCGTGTCCCAGAGCTGTGATGAGGTGGGGCACCACGTCGGCCCGAGCCATGGTCCCCAGAGCCCAGGCAGCGTCGCCGGCGAACTCGGGATAGGGTCCGTTGAGAGTCTTGACGAGGCCATCCACGTCACCATTCTGGAGCATGTCCATGAGCCACTTCGGCCTGGGCCGCAGCTCTCCGGAGAGAGCGACGAACTCGGAGTGGTGCTCGGCGGGGGGCCTGGAGTCCTGGTTCACGCGCACCTCCGGGGTGAGGGACCGGCGAAGGCGCCGGCGGCTGAATCCTGGGGTCGGGAGGAATTGACGGCGAGCTGTCCGCAGGCGGCGCTGATCTCCCGTCCCTGAGAATGCCTGACCGTCACCTTGATGCCGCCCTGCTCCAGGGCATTCCGGAACCTGGAGAGGGACAGCGGCGCCGGCGGCTGCATGTTGTTGTGGTCGACAGGGTTGAGGGGGATGAGGTTCACCTTGCCACGGATGCCCTTCATCAGGGTCGCCAGGCGCCGGGCTTCCTCCTCGGAATCGTTGACCCGATCGATGAGGACGTATTCGAAGGTGATCTCTCTTCCTGTCCTTTCGTGGTAGTCCCTGGCGGCGTCGATGAGCTCCTCGATCCGGGACGTGCGCTGGCCGGGAATCATCTTCCGCCGGAGGGCGTCCGTTGCGGCATGGAGGCTGACGGCGAGCTGGATCTGCAGATTCAGGTCCGCCAGGCGGCGAATGCCAGCGGCGCTGCCCACGGTGGAGAGAGTCATCTTGCGGCTACCCAGTCCGAAACCCGATGCATCATTGAGGACGCCGATGGCCTTGTGGAGGTTCGCCTCGTTGTCCAGCGGTTCCCCCATGCCCATGAAGACCAGGGTCGGAACCCGCTCCTCTCCCAGGTCCCTGGCCAGGTGGCGCCGGAGGAGCCAGATCTGTGAGAGGATCTCCGAGGCCTCCATGTCCCGAACAAGGCCCATGGTTCCCGTGGCGCAGAAGAGACAACCCTGGGCGCATCCGACCTGGGTCGAGACGCAGAGCGTTGGCCGCCGTTTTGGATGAAGCATCACGACGCCCTCGACGGCGCAGCCGTCACGAAGTTGCAGCAGCAGCTTGGCTGTCATGCCGTCGCCGGTCCGTTTCACGTCCTGGACCCTGGGGAGCTCCACCCGGAATCGCTCCGTCATCAGTTGTCGATCCTGCCGGGAGAGGTCGGTCATTTCATCGAAGTTGGCGACGAACCTGCGGTAGATCCAGGCCAGGATCTGATCGGCTCGATAGCGGGCCATGCCCATGTCCGTGAGCTTCTGCCGGAGCTCTTCCGGAGACAGGGAGAACAGGTCGAGGCTGCCGTTCTCGGGGGGCTGTATCGATCTGGGGGACGTCATCATCCGGTGCGTCCCCGGGGTGTAGCGCCGGCGGGGTGAAACGGCGGATCTTCCGGCTCTGGAAGGGCTCTTCCGGCATCGAGACGCGTCTGTCATCCTAGCATGTTTGCCGGGATCGTCCAATGCTGGTAACATTCTTGTATACCTGCATCGCTTCGAAGCAACGGAACTGGAGAGTCATGAAACTGTCCCATCTAGACGAAGAAGGCCGGGCCCGAATGGTGGACGTGAGTGCCAAGCAACCCACCCTTCGGGTGGCTGTCGCGGAGGGTCGTGTTGAGATGCTCCCGGAAACGCAGGCATTGATCAGAGAGGGCCGGGTCCCCAAGGGCGACGTGTTCGCGGTTGCCAGAGTGGCGGCCATCTTGGCTGCGAAGCGAACTGGCGACGCCATCCCGCTCTGTCATCCCCTTCCCTTGACCCACGCCGAGGTGGACCTGACCTTCGAAGGGGACGATCGGGTCGCCATCGTCGCCCGGGTCAAGACCGAAGGGAAGACGGGAGTGGAAATGGAAGCGCTCCACGCGGTGGCCGTCGCCGGTCTCACGATCTATGACATGTGCAAGGCAGTGGACCGGGGGATGCGGCTGGCGGGTGTCCGGCTCCTGAGCAAGACCGGGGGAAAGACCGACTACCGCGCCGAGCCGGCGACGGAGCCGGATGAATCACGGAGGCAACCAGCATGAGTGCGCCACAGCCCTGCGAATCCTGCGGAGTCTACACGACGGGAGTCGACTGCGAGAGCTGTGGAGCTCTCGGCAAGAGCGACTGCCCGGGGTGCTCCCGCACCTTCGGCAAGGCCGATCGGTTCTGCGCCGGGTGCGGACACAACCTCAAGTACGTCAACTTCAGCAACCGTACCATCCTTAGATTCCCACGGAACCTGTCCCTGGAAGAGTTCCAGTATCCGGCGGATCAGTCGGCCTTGAAGATGCTCTCCCGTGCCGGACCGGTGAAGGTCCTCACCCGATTCCTGGAAGACAACTGGTCCGAGCCGATGTTGCACGGCAGCCTCGAGGGGACGGCGGTGAAGGTGACGGAGCGGCAGTTCCCTCGAATTCGCCGGATCGCCGACACCTGCCAGACCGTGCTGAACATGAAGCCCACCGACGTGTTCATCCAGCACTCCGCGACTCTGAGCGCAGGCGCCATCGGGTCCCAGAAGGCCAGCGCCATCATCCTGACCAGCGGTCTCGTGGAGAACCTCAATGAGCGGGAACTCCTCTTCGTCCTCGGCCGTGAGCTGGGTCATATCAAGGCCGACCACATGTTCTACCTGAACATGGTCCAGCTGTTCACGGAGAACCGGATACTCAAGAACATTCCCCTCCTCGGTGAGGGACTCAAGGCCTTCGTCGTGATGTTCCTCCTGCCCTGGCAGAGGAAGAGTCAGGTCACGGCGGACCGGGCCGGGCTGCTCTGCTGCCAGAACCGGGTCACGGCCGTCAAGAGTCTGATCAAGATGGCCCTGGGAGCCAAGAGCCTCTACGACAAGGTCGACATCGAGGAGTTCCTCGACCAGGCACAGGACGCCGCCACCCGCCGCTTCAATGTCAAGAAGATGGGGGAGTACCTCTCGGGCAGTCCCTACGTGACCAACCGGGTCCGGGAGGTGGAGGCTTTCAACTTCTCCCAGGAGTACCACGACATCATGGTCTCGGCCCTCCACCCCTTCCGGCCCGGTCAAGGCTGTCCCGCCTGCGGCGAGACGGCCTATGCCGACAACCTGGAAGAGGGCCTGATGCGTCTCTCCTGCGCCGCATGCGGCGCTGCCGTTCCGGTCCAGCAGCTACCCTGCCCTCACTGCGGCGCCGGGGTCCCTACCGGCGATGTGGGCATGCGAGACCAGCTCTGCCCGAGCTGCGAGCAGCCCTACCTCTGCCACTACTTGCAAAGTCTGATGCCGGAACTGGGAAAGCTCTACGAGGTTCTGGACATTTCCCGTCAGTCCACGACAGAGGAGATCGAGGAGGCCTTCGTTCGCAAGGCTCGTCACCACGCCTCCAGTCACGAGAGGCTCGTCTACTACCGCGCTTACCGCATTCTCTCGGATCGAAAGCGCCGCAAGGACTACGACGAGAAGGTGCCCTACGTCCTCTCCTTCAGCGACCAGGAACGGCGGGAGGCGCCGGAGTGCAAGGCCTGCGACTGCCCCGCCCCCGGTGAATTCTGCGGTTGGTGTGGCCGAAGCACCACCGAACCGGATCCCGAACCCGTGACCACCTCGGAGGAGAAGCCCCTGCGAGAACTCTCCATCGATGAGGTTCTGGAGACGCCGGATGAGACCCCCACAGCACAAGCTGTAGAGACCCCCGAGAGGTTCGAGGGCCCGGTCAACTGAGGGAGGGTGGGGCCTTTGAGGCCTGGGTCGAGGTCCGCCCTAGCCCCGACCCGCAGCAGTGGACTTCCCGCTCGGGACGATGCTAGTTTCCAGACGGAAACGATGCTACACCAGCGGCTCGGCATTCGCAGTCAGTGTCGCGGGACGCGGTACGACGGACTGAGCGATGTAGTGGTACTCCAGCAGCCTGCCGAAGACGGCCAACGGATGCTTCAAGGGAATATCGAACTCATCCATCCAGTGGCAAGTCCTGGTGTTGTCAGGCAGATCGGCTTCATGGAGTACTCTGACCTCGGTCGATTGGGGAGTGCACAAAGCGATTCCGAAGCGTGGCTGCAACGAGCATAGTGACGATAGCCCAGTGAAACGCATTCTAGACAGACCAGGGTTTGGCTGCTTGTTGATTCCGTTTGGCGTGATCTTGACGGTGAATCTGCTGTCCCTCTCCATCCACGAAGGGGTCCGGTTCAGCGCGGACACTTCGGGCTACTACGATACGGCGAGGTGTCCGGTTACTTCTCAGGCATTTGTGGCTGGTACCAGACCCTTCACTCTGCCACTGCTCTTGAAGCTGATAGGGAACGGTGCGCATACACTCCTGATCGTACAGGTGCTGGTGTCGGCGATCTCCTGGACGGCCCTCGGTAACGCACTGCGTTGTTTGGCACCTACCTGCCTCTCGCGATGCCAAACGCAGGTGGGGCATCTCCCACGCAATCTCCCCATGGCGCAACCCGAATTGTCGCGGCTTTCCCCAACTCACCTCGCGCTCAGAGCGGTCCCGTGCCCCCGCCGCTGGAGTCGCTGTCGAGAGTGGCTGGCGTCAATTACTTTTCGGTGTCGAAGTGTAATTGTCGCCGCCCAAGAGAAGGCAACCCGAGCTGCTGGCGAACATGATGCGTGGGTGCATGTCCCGTAGGGGGTCCCCTGGCCTATTCCGGATCCGTTCGCCCCACTATGGA
>JAJFLN010000617.1 GCA_021772705.1 Candidatus Cloacimonadota bacterium
ATATTCGCATTCGTGTGCAAGACAGCCTACCGCGAGGGTCTCAGAGAGGCCGAAAGGATCGCCAAGAGACAGAACTTCGAGGCCCCCGCAAGGGCCAGTTCGAAGGGGGATATCGATGAGGATCCCTTCCTGGCGTTGAGCGCCTCCATTGAAGCCGAAGGCCATTGCTCACATGAAGTGGCCGGACCTGGGGCCTCCGCGAGCAGGACACTCGAACAGAAGAAACGCTCGAAGGAGTTCGAGGAGTTCGTACTCTGGGTTCAGAGCCTACTACGGGGAGCCACTGAACTGAAGGCATCCGCCGAGGAAGTCCGATCCGCAGTACTGCGACTGATGGAAGTACAGTCAGGTAGCTCCCTTGCGAGTCCCTCCGAGGGAGATGTCGATGACGATGACTCTTCTACTCGCGACGACTACCAAGGGATCCAGACAAGTGATGAGACGATGGCCAATCTGAACCGGCTCGCCTGGTATCTTGGCTTGCCAAACTTCAGAGAACTTGCCACCGAGGTCAATGAGCGGGGATTCGCCCTCGTCCGCCGCCGTTACGAAATCAAGCGCCTTGCAACGCCTCGGCGTCCTCCGCTGCCAAGACTGCTCGCCTGGTTGCGGACACTGCAGATCGAAGACGTGGTTCGGCTGGCGAAGACCTCGACCGATGTTGCAGCTGATTTCGTTCAGCTTCTTTCGAGTTCGACAGACCTGTCGAAAATGGACGCACCCAGGCAAAAGGGCTTCCATGCAACAGTCCGTCGTCTGCTGCTAGCCCGGAGGACTGGATAGGCCGATAGGCGTAAGCGGTCTCGCTGCTGGTCACTCCCTGGATCGAACTGTGCAGCCACGGGGAGGTCCGAGAGATGGCGTTCGCCAGCCAGACCCCGAATCATCAGGAACCGGTGTCATCAAAGACGATGGTCCGCTGAGCCGCAGTCCCGGTCAGGGGAATGGTCGCCGGCAGCTCCGACGCTGAGATCCAGAAACCCGCAGATCCGTTCGCCCTGCTGTGGCAGTCGTGTCCAGAGAGGCCCCCTCGATCGCACGGCCCCAAGCTCATCGGCCCACCTCCAGTCCCCTTCTTCTGTGGACTCCTTCAGCAACGGGCCTCGGACCAGTGCCTTGGTGACCTGGCCAGGTGTCTGGAGGAGCTCCGGGTGATCCTGCCACCGGGACTGGAGATTCTTGAAACCACACCCCTGAGAGGGGGCTCTCTTCTGGTGATACCCGCGACGGGACGAAGGCGAGGGATGCCGAGAGAGCAATGGGCAAGAACATCTTCGAGATCAAGAACCTGAGGAAACGGTTTCCGGCCAGAGGCCTGCCGACTTGGCTGAGACAATCTCTGTGCCGGATGGGCTTCCTGGTCCGGGAGGAGCGGAATCAACTGGACCGGTACTACCGGCTCGAGATCGACGAGCTCGAGATTCCTTCCGGCATCGTCGCACTACAGGGCCCCTCCGGTTCGGGAAAGTCGACGCTACTGAACATCCTCGCGGCGCTCGACACGGGCTACACGGGAAACGTGACCCTCGTGAGACGAGGGGGTCGGAAGACTCTGCCTCGGTCCGTGACGGACGCCGACGCCTTCCGAAGGGATCACTTCAGCTTCGTGTTCCAGAGCAGCAATCTGCTGAGCAACCTGAAGGTCGCCAGGAACGCGACGCTCTCTCGGGCCATTGCCGGGCAAGCCGATCTCGGCTGCGTGGACCTCCTGGATCGATTCTTCGAGCAGCAGGGAGCGATCATCGGGGACCGCTATCCAAGTGAGCTGAGTGGCGGCCAGCGGCAGCGGGTGGCCCTCTGTCGAGCTCTGACCAAGGCGCGTGACGGAGCCCAGGTGCTGTTTGCCGATGAACCGACGGCAAGCCTGGACAGGGCGGCGGCCGACAACTGCTTCGAGCTGCTCGAGGAGTGGGTAAGGGACGGCCCGGATCGGCTCCTGTTGCTGGCCACGCACGACCTGGCACAGGCACGCAAGGCGGACCACTTCATCGAGATCGGTCCGGTTGAGTCCGATGACCCTCCGTCCAAGTGCGCCTCGACTTCCGGTGAGAGCGGGACGCGGTCGGCCCGTCACGGCGTGCGGTTCCAGGGGGACAGGGACGAATACCTGCAACGTCAGGAGAAGGAGTCCGCTCGGCAGCCGGCTGAAGGCGACCGAGATGCTCAAGGGAGGAGCGTATGAGCAGCGTCATGGCAGGTTGCTGCGGCACGGTCCGCAGGCTGAGATTCCTGCTCCACTACTGCTGGATGGACGCGCGGCGCCCTCGGGAGCTCCTCGACCTGCTCCTGCGTCTCTGTCTCATCCTGTTCCTGTTCGTGGTACTGATGGCTGCGGCCGCCGTGACGGTGGCCACGCCTCGACTCGCGAAGAAGATCATAGAGGACAACAAACTCCTTCGGCTCGTCAAGCTGGAGTCGACGGGGAGCTTCCCGATCTCCGAGTCGCGAATGCAGGAGTTCACGTCACTACATGAGCTCGGAGGCGAGATCGTGCCGACGGCCGGGAAGCACGCTACCGGACGGTCGCTGGTGGCCGGCGTCTCCCCGAATCGCTGGACGCCGCTCCTGCTCTACCGGTCCGATGGCCAGGTCAACAGACGCTGGACCGACGCGGTGCATCAGGTCTACTCCGAGAGCCACCCGGGCCTTCCGAGCGGCGATCAGCTCTTCCCCTTCTGGGGTATACGGCCCCTCGAGCCCCTCGAAGCCGGAGAGGTCCCTCGGATCGTCGTGACGACGCGACTCCTGGCCAGTCTCGGGTTCGATATCGAAGAGTTCGAGAAGTGGATCTCGACCGACGACCCGAGAGCCGCTCTGAAGGTCCGAGGACAGGAGGGCTGGGACCTCCGACTCACAGTGGAGCGGATTGACGAGTTCCCGGATCAGCACGTCTCGATTCTCATCCCCACCCGATTGGCCCGCATGGTCGAGGCGCAGGATCCGCGACTCGTTGCGGACCGCAGGTATCGGCGATACGAGCTGAGCCCCGCGCCAGCGTCGGCGTCCACCGAGATCGAGGGCCTGCAGAAGGCCATCAACGCCGTACACGGGGGAGGAATCTCGATTCGGGTCGGAACCGCTCTCAGCACTGGCGACAGTTCCACGGCCCTGCACTGCGAGCTGACGAGAGGACTGGAGGTCGAGACCTGGTCTGGTGTGGGGAAGCAAATCGAGGCTTACCTGGGAGCGAGTTTCGAGAAGACGAACACATTTCAGGAAGTAATCTGCGGCTCCCAGGTGGACGACCGCTGGCTCCCGGAGCTTCGGGCCAACATGGCCACGGTCTTCGTGAGGGAGTACTCGGACATCCCCGAGATCTTGGCCTATCTGGAACAACGCCGGGACTCCCTGAAGGTTCGGGTCTTGAACGCCACGAACCTCGAATTCGTCAGGACCGTGCTCCTGTCGACGGCCTTCGCAGAGAGAGTGATCTCGTGCATCGCGCTGATGTTCCTTCTGAGCTGTCTGACGGGCATTGGATACTCCGCCCTCGCACTCATCCAGAGGAAGATCGGCGAGGTCGGAATCCTGCGCGCCTTCGGCGCCAAGAAGAGCTTCATAGCCGGACGGTTCGTCCTGGAGTTCACTGCGATCTGCCTCCTGGCAGCGTGCACGGCGTGGAACCTCTTGAACAACTTGATCTTGCCCTGGGCAAACGCCCGCCTGATCGAGCTCTCCCCGGCGTTCCGCGACGAAACTCTGATACTTCGCTGTGGTGTCGAATCGGTCGGTGCAGCGGTCCTGATCTGGCTCGTGACCGTGGTCGTGGTCCTGCTCGTCATCACGAAACACATCCGGGAGTGCCCTTCGACGCTCCTGAGCATGAGGGACTAACGGATGGAGAACACGCACATCAAACTGTCGGATCGACTGCTCGCCCTTTCCCTCGCACTGCTGGTCACGGGGTGCTCCTCGAAACCGTCGCCCGAAGAGCTGCAGATGGCGGCCATTCCCGGCATGGATGAGTTCTGGGCCGGAAGCAGGAACTACCCGCCACGGCACCGAGTGAAGATCGCCCCGTTCCTGATCTCTACCTGCGAGACGACCCAGGGCTCCTACGCGAGCGTGATTGGCTCCAATCCATCCATGGGGGAACACGCTCCCGATCTGCCGGTGCAGAACGTCACCTGGATGCAGGCCGCGAAGTACTGCAACGAGCTGAGCCGCCTGCGAGGGAGAGAACCATGCTACCGCGAGACGGCAGTCGGCGGGCTGGAATGCGATCCCTCCCGAAACGGCTTTCGGTTGCCAACCTCCGCGGAGTGGGAGCTCGCCTGCCGCGGACAAGGAGAAACGCCATACTTCTGGGGAGACCGCAGAGACGAGGCCTACTGCGTGCCGCCACTGGCCCCGAGATCCTTCGATCTCGTCCAGAGACACCGGCTGGTCAGCTTCACGAAGCCCGTTCGCTCCAGGCAGGCCAACGCCTACGGTCTCCACGACATGGCCGGCAATGTCTCGGAATGGTGCCAGGACTCCCTGGAGGGTCGCCCGCGGTTTCGCGTCATCCGGGGCGGTAGCTGGGGAGACCATGACTGGGCCGCCTTCGAGACCAAGTGGGCTTCGGCCATGCCGAGGGACGACGCCTCACCGACCGTGGGGTTCCGGATCGTGAGACGGGAGGTCTAGGACAGCATGGAGACGAAGATGATCGACTTTCTGGTTGAGTTCCGCAAGGCCGTTGAAGCTGGCATCATCCAGCCTGACGAACTCAACGCGGTGTTTCGGGAACGGACGAGCAGCGGCGGAGCCCCGATCCATCGTGCCGCGTCGCACAACGCCCACAGGCTGTTCGACACTCTGAACAGCGGCGTGAACAACTGTTTCACGTCGCTTCGGTGGAAGACTTCGGTGCTGGAGGACATGTGTCTCTTCCTGGGAACGACGCCCAGGGCCGAGCTCCTGGTCCGCCTTGGACAGATCGATGCCCTGGGATCCAATGACGCCGTCCTGGCTCTTCTGGACGAAGCCCGGGAATTCCGACGGGCTCCGAAAGGAGGGTCCTTCTCCGGATCGACCCCCGGGACAGAGAGGAAGGGTCGCGAGTCCCGGGAAGCTTCCCCGGCGGCACGATCGAGGGCTACAGGCAATTCACTCGCCAGTTCCAGATCAACATTCGCCGATGAGCCTGCGGGATGGTGGCAGTCTCATCCGTGGCTCATGACAACGCTGGCCTCCGTCCTGCTCGTGACGGTTAGCCTCCTTCTGACCGCCATTCCATGGGCGGAGGCGGACTGGCACTGGCTCGATCAGCTGACGAATCGAAACCCCCGGCTAGAGCTGGCTTTCTCCGTGGGCACGCTGCCGTCGATGCTCGCCGACGCGGGAGCCGTCTCTTCGACCGTACGGGATCTCGACGGCAAGCTGGACTACCCGCTCCTGAGTCAGGCAGAGACGCTTCCGGTCACATTCGTCGAAGGGCCTCCAGGCTCGTACGTGCTGTCTTCCAGGTTCCCATCCCAGATGCTGAGATTCCCGTTCTTCCCGGGAGCCGAGGAGCGTGACGACGTCCATCGCTTCGGCCTGGCCATCGGAAGCGACTGGGAATTCGTCTCCTGCTCGCTGGAGCTGCAAGTTCAGCATCTGCAAGGAGGCGGCAGGACCAGCGTGAGGGAGACGTCGGCGTTTCGGGTCAACGACACCGTTCAGGTGCTCGACAGTAGCGGGACCTTGCTGGCCGAGCTCACCCTGCTGATGACGCAACCCTTCGTGCTGCTCCCGGTGTCCCGGCCAGCAGATTTCTCCTACCGGCTGAAGCGAGGGGAGCGAGGATCGGCGGCGGAACGCCTGAGCTACGACGGGTCAATTCGCGTGCTGACGGCCAAGGTGCAACGCCGGGACACGAAGGCCTGGCGATTCATCGACGAGCTGACCGGGATTGATCTGAAGGAGGGGCGTCCGATCATCGGGATCGATCCGCTCACGCGAGAACGACTCTTCGTCGGGTACTCCCGGCCCGACGAACTCGACGGAACAGAGTATCACCGTGCGCCGATCCTGCCCGGCCTCAACCGGTATCGACTGCGTCCCATGTCCGTCCACTGCGAGATACAGTGCGTCGACGGAATGACGGGAAAGCCGGTCGATGGAGCGACGTTCCGGGCCACGGGCTGTGCCAGATACGACGCCGAGACCCGAGAGTTACTGTTCCTGCCTCCCACGAAGTGTGCGAGCCTGTCAGACTCTCGAATCGTGGTGGATGCGGAGGGCTACGACACGTTCAAACTTCCGCTGGGCCCGCAACTCGCGGCGTACACCGACGACGGGAAGGTGACCGTCCGGCTCGAGCGCAGCCGCACCAACATCGTCGTCGTCTTTCCCGCTTCCGTAGGCATGGGCCGGGTACTCGGGCGCTCCCGGTTCGATGCAGCGAAGGAGTTCCTCGACGAGGTCGAGCGGTCTCTCGAAGCTCGCTGCGCGCC
The DNA here is from genome assembly GCA_021772705.1 of Candidatus Cloacimonadota bacterium. Classification (GTDB taxonomy): domain Bacteria; phylum Muiribacteriota; class UBA6191; order JACPRK01; family JACPRK01; genus OFTM100. The sequence continues at coordinate 6,423 of JAJFLN010000617.1, forward strand.
ACTGGGATACCCGGAGGCCGACGTCTTCGTCCTCAAGGACAGGGGACTGGAGCCATACGACGAGAATCCTGCGCTCACCTACCAGGCGGCCGATCGGCCGGAGTCACTATTCGTTCGCTCCCTCAACGTTGAAACCCGATCGATCTTCCAGGACTCCAGACTGAAGGACAGGCTCGGCAAACACAGTGTCTTGATTGTCGTGCTCGGCGACTTCAACCCGCCCGGGGGCAAGTCGATTGCGAAGGGAATCGTGATGCATCTGCACCTGGCGAAATTCTGGGGCGAGAGGGACTCGGAGGACGAGTACCTGAAGAGATACTGCGAGGAGAATTCTGACCAGGTGACCTACCTGACCGCCGGAGACGGGGCGACGATGACCGAAAACGCAAGGCTTCTCGCTCGTGACGTGGAAGCCTCTGTCCGGAGCCTGGTCCGTCGAGGAACGGACGAGAACGATACCAAGGAGACGAAATGATGCGTAGATTTGACAAGCTCAACCTGCTCGTTCTGGTCATCTGGACCACGATGGCTTCGTCCGCTGTGGCGATGCAACTGAACTTCGGATCAGTCGAGCCGCCGCCCGGTGTTTGCGAGAAGCCGGAGGAAAAGGACGGCGCACAATTCTGCTGGCTCTCCACCCGAGAGAACTTGCCGGTCTTTTCTGACCCGGCCTGCTCCAGACCTCTCGGGACCGTTGGGTACCTCGAGGAGTTCAACTCGCTCTGGCGCAAGGACGACGTGGTACTGCTGGTCCGAGCGGACGGAGATCCCGCGACCGCAACGCCGCGGGTGGTGGTCGGCTACGCAAAGCAGGCCGATCTGCTCGTCTCGTCGAACAACGTGTACCAGTGCCTTCGCTCGGACAAGCGCATCGCCAGGAAGGCCCTCGTGGTCCATCGCTGGGCCAAGGGCAGTGCCGTGACCGAGAAGGCAGGACTCCGTTGGTATCCCGACGTCAGCGCGCCCGAGAAGGAGGAAGTCAACCTCTACTCCATCCTCTACGTCCACTCCTTCAGCAATCCCAATCCGGGCAAGCAGGACGACCCGAACGGATTCTGCTTCGTCGCCAACCGGCCGAACGTGGAAGTGCGCCAAACCAGCAATCACAAGACCGCCTTTCTCGGCTGGCTTCCGAACAATCGCGTCTTCTTCTGGGACCACCGTCAGGCCATCGAGTACGACAAGAGCCCCGACACCGCCCGGTGGCGCCGGGAGAACGACAAGCCCGTTCAGTTCTTCGCGTCGGCGGCCGACATGAAAGCCGGCAAGACTGCGATGCAGGAGGATCTCTCCAAGGGACCCTGGCCGCACTACCTCCAGCGATACCCGATCATCTCGAGCACTCCCGAGAACATCGGAGGTGTCGACTGTTACCGAGTGGGGGTCGTCGGCGACTCCTACTCGGCAGTGGGAGAACACATGGCCACCGCCGGTCTCGAGGCACAGATTCGCCAGAAGCTCGAGGAGCTCAACATTGCCCTCGGAGACCTGGACGTACTCTTCGTCATCGACGCTACGGGCAGCATGTTCGAGTACTACAAGTCGATCCGGGAGTCTGTCGGGCGGATTCGAGAGGGGCTGGAGAAAGGACGTGAAAGGCCCATTCGTTATGCAGTCCTCTATTATCGAGACTACACGGAGGCTGGCGATCGGGACAGCTGGATACACTTCTTCGCCGACTTCGCCAACAGTGCCGAGTTCGCCTCGAAGTTCCCGCACACCGACAGCAGGGGCGGAAGCGACAACCCGCCATCTCTCTACGGCATCCACACGGGACTGGAGATGGCCAGTTTCAGCCCCAAGTCGATGCGCGCCGTGATCCTGATCGGAGACATGGGCAATGAGCAGCCCGACGAGAGGGGCTTCACGGTGCAGAAGGTCATCGACGCCCTCCAGGCGAAGCGGTGCTCCTTCTACGCCATCCAGACCGCCACGGGGGCAAAGGGCCCGAAGCACTGGCTCTTCGATACCCAGGCGGACGCCATATCCTCGGCTCTCAAGATGCCCGAAGCCAGGCTCTTCAACGCCGATGGCTCCGATGTCTCGCAGGCCATCGTCGCGAGCGTCAGCAAGAGCAATCAGCTCGCCGTTCTGCTCCGGAAGGCCCTCCAGAGCCTGAAGGATGGAAAGGCCTCCTTCGAAGACGCGATCAAGATGGCGCTGGCCGAAGCGGGAATCTCCACCCGGGTCGATCCGGTACAGGGCGTGCCATTGAGCTTTGGCGACTACGGCACATGGATGCAGCAAGAGCTCATACAGCGCCTCGGCGACGAGGGAATCGACACCAAGGTGTTCGTGGAGAAGCGAATCCAGCACTTCGGGATCGCCCTGGCCCCCGTGCAGCTTCCAGGGGCTCCCTCACCGTCATTCGTGACCAAGACATTACTCTTGAGATCCGAGTTCCAGCAACTCACCAGTGTCCTGGGAGTGGTCGTCCGCCGGGGCCTGAACCCGAGCAACTGCACCGAGGTCTGGCGCCAGGCAGTCAACCAGTTGAGTGGCGACATCGACCAGGAGGTCACCTTCGACGAGAACCGCCCCCTGAGCGACTATATGATGATGGCCCTGGGGATTCCGGTGAAGAGCGAACTGTTGAGAAAATCAGTGCTCGAGATCAAGCGAATGGACCCCGACAAGGTCGCCACCCTCCGGACCGACCTGGAGCGGCTCTACACGGAGCAGAACAACTACAACGCCTCATTGACGACGGACGGCAAGACTTCGGAGAAGCACTGGTTCCTGCTTCACGGCCTCGAGTATGGATGGATTCCACTCGAACAAATGCCTTGAGCGGGAGGCCGGGGGCGCCCGGCAACGGCGAAGCTCCGTACTGAAACGGGCCGGGGAGGCGAAAGACGATGTTCTATCTGGTCTGCTACGACACACCGAGCAACCGCCGGCGGAGGCGGCTGGCGAAGACCCTGGCCGACTACGCCACCCGGGTCCAGAAGAGCGTCTTCGAAACCTACCTGCCGGGGGAGGCCCGAGAGGAGATGCTGGACCGGATTCGAAAGATCCTCGACGAGGACGAGGACAGTCTGCGGATCTATCCGATGCATCGGGACGGTCTGAAAGCGATCCTGGTGTTCGGAAGACCGTCCCTGACGGAACTGGACGGGTTCTTCTGGGTCGGAGATGGGAAGCTCCAGCGGGGCTCAACGGAGGAGTGACCTGAGATGGACCCTATCGACAAGACAATCGCCCAGCTCCAGGGCACGGCTGCGCAAGACGGGCCGCAGGCGGCACTGGCCCGGCTCGAGCGAGATGCCCCGGATCGAACGGACCTTCGATTGGCCTGCCTGGAGACCGAGCTGATCCTGGACTGCGGCAACTATGATCGAGGGCTCCGCCTCGCGCGAGAGCTGCACGGGGCCCACCCGGCCGAGCCCGGTGCGCTCGTGCTCCTCGCTGACGCTCTCGAGCTCTGCGGGAGATTCGAGGAGGCCTACGAGCTCATAACGAGAGCACCTCCCGACTCGGGACTGGCCCATCGGGTGGACGAATTGAGGGACCTCGCGGCACAGCAGCACACGCAACGAGATGCCCTGGACGAGACCGCCGGCCGGATCGAGCCGGCCCATTCACTGCAGGAGGCGGTTGGAGCCGACGTGGCCGCCCCGAAGTCGGAGCTGCTGGCTCGGTTGCTCCACCTCTTCCAGGGCCACCCGGCGGCATTTGCGATGCAGGTCCGTCTCGGGAACTCGGCGCGGTTCGGCTACCGGCCGATTCGCCGTGGCCTAAGCCGGGAGGATCTGCTGGCCCACTTGCGCGGAGACAGGACCCTGGGCGTCTACTTCCTCGATTCCACCGGGTCCACTCGGCTCGCTTGCTGGGATCTGGACATCAGGGAATCGATCCTGCAGGAGTCCCGGCGGGATCCGGATCTGGCGAAGCGACTCCGGCTCCGGCTGGCCCGGGCAGCGCGGAGCCTCTGCCTGACAGCTGAGAAAGCCGGCTTGCCGCTGACGGTGGAGTCTTCCGGCCGGAAGGGCTTGCACTTCTGGTTGTTCTGCCCCGAAACCGCGGCTCGGGAGATCCGCATCCTGGGCCGCTGGCTGCTCGACAGGGCAGGCCCTCCCGGCGAAGGGCTCTCGTGGGAGTTCTTCCCGAAACAGGACATGCCCGGCCCGAAGGGGCTCGGAAACCTGGTGAAGCTGCCTCTGGGCATCCACCGCGGGTCGGGACGGCGATCCCTGTTCCTGGACTCCAGGAGCCTTCGACCCTATCGGGACCAACCGGGCGCCGTGATGCGACTGGTCCGGCTGAGGGCCGAGGAGCTCGCCTCGGCCTGCGGCCGGGCAGCCATGGACGGAGCGCTGACGCGCCACGCGGCGAAGTCCGCCCGCCGACGGTCCGGGCGTCGCGAAGCAGGGAGTTCGATCGTGACCGAGGCCGCCTACTCGGAGCTGGACCAGTCGGAGAGCCGATCGGGACCGCCCCGGGAGGGAGAAGGCGGGGACCGAGATGGGGCCGGAACGGCCCCGCCGCAGCCCGAGCCGATCCCGATCAGGATTCCCCTGCCCGATACGTTCAAGGAACCGGTCCAATCCGTCGTCCGGGGATGCGATGTCCTCAGCGGGATCCTTGGGCGGTGCCGTCGGAACGAGAGGCTCAATCCTCGGGAGCGGCATGTGCTGATCTACATCGGAGCGAGCCTCGGGGAGGCTGGGGCCCTCCTGGCACACCAAGCCCTCGCACAGGCGCCGGACTACGATCCGGACCAGGTCAACCGGGAGCTCCTGGCAGTGGGCCCCACGGCGATGGGCTGTGCCCGTATTGGACAGCTCTTGCCCCGGCTGGCCGGCGCCGATGTTTGCCGGTGCCGGTTCCGGCTGCCAGCGCGAGGCTATCCGGCGCCGATGGCGCATGCCGGTCTCTATCCGGTGGCAAGCGGGAGACTATCCCGGGGCTCCCACGACCGGCCGTCCCGGAACCTGGAAGCGGTCCTGAGACGGGAGATCGCGGCGTCGGAGGATCCGGTCCAGCGGAACCGTCTCAAGGCGCTTCTAGCTGACCGGGTCGCATTCCTCGAACGGGAAGCCCGACAGGCCGTGGCTCCCGGCGACGGGGCGAGGACTGAGAATGGCCGAAACCGTGCGAGGCCGACGCGACTCCGTGTCATACGAGGGATTCACGACGCCGACAGCGGCGGGAGGACCGGAGCAAGCGAAGGCCCGGAGGAACAGGGAGAAAGCGAGGGCGACTCATGAGCTCACTACCGAACCCAGGAGGAAATCGACCAGAAAGGGATCTTCGGCGCCCGGAGCGGCTCGCCCTTCCGCGCCATCTGACAGGCCTGGTGAGCGAACTGGTGCAGCGCTGCCCCGCCATCGGTCGTATCCACGCGAAAGCCCGGGGCGGGGGGCCGCTCACGCCCGGGGAGGTGCATATCGTGATCCAGACTTTCGCCGGACTCGGCGAAGAGGGTTGGCTCTTCGTTCACCAGCTGCTCGGGCTGGAACGACGGTACGACCCGGATCAGCTCAATCGGGCATTGGGGGCGGTTTCGCCACAGCCGATCGGCTGCTCCAGGATCCGGTCCCGGCTTCGGCGGGACGGAGCTCCCGACCTCTGTCACTGTGTCTTCAGACTGCCACCGGAGAGCTACGCGGCGCCGATGGTGCATCTGGATCAGTTTCCGCCGGCCCCGGGAAAGGTCGGACGGTCGGGGCCTCAGCCGCCCGACCTGGACGGAGACGGCCGGCGGCACGGCTACCTTAGCCGGGTCGCCAAGGCCGCTGCTGCCCTCCTCGGTCTGGACAGTGAGTGAGCGGCCTCGAGGCGGGTCATGAGCGATTCCGACGACATTGCCCCGACTTCGCTCTACGTCATCGAGCAAGGCTCTCGATTGCACCGCGTCGGAGGCCGGCTTCTGGTCCGGGACCGTGATCGCCGGGTCCTGAAGGACGTCCCGCTGTTCCGTCTGGACCGGGTTTTGCTGTTCGGCAACGTGGAGGTCACGACGGAAGCACTCGTGCAGATCGTCCGGAAGGGAATCGATCTCGTCTACCTGACCCGAACCGGTCAATTCAAGTGCAGGGCCAACCCGCTTCGCCTCGAGGACGCTGAGCTTCGGATTCTCCAGTACCGGCTCTCACTCGACGAGGAGAGAAGGCTGGCCGCAGCACGGAAGATGGTGGCGGCGAAGATAGGCAACTGTCGAGTGCTCCTCCGCCGTGCCACCTCGGCCTCACCGCAGATGTCAGGAGCGCTGCTGCCGAAACTGAAGCAACTGGCCTCGGAGGCCGAGCGTGCTCCGAATCTGGAGTACCTGCGCGGCATCGAGGGGGCGGCGGCCAGAGAGTACTTCTCGGGCTTCGGAGCCAGACTCAAACAAGACCTTGGGTTTCTCGGCCGAGCCCGGCGGCCACCCCGAGATCCGGTGAACTCCCTGCTCTCCTTCGGCTACACGCTCCTTTACAGCCAGGTCCTTTCGGCGGTCAACTCCGCAGGGCTCGATCCGTACCAGGGTGTCCTCCACGCGATTCGCAAGGGCCGTCCCTCACTTCCGTTAGACCTGATGGAGGAGCTACGGCCTCTTGTAGACGGCGTGGTCCTGGCCCTCGTCAACCGGGTCACCCTGACGGCCCGGGACTTCCGAATGGACCAGAAACTCGGATGTCGGATGACTGACAGGGCGCTGGGACGCTTCGTCGACACCTTCCATGCCCGAATGCGTGGAACCGTGCATCACGACTCGACTGGAAGGACAGTAAGCTACAGCGACTTCATCCGAGTCCAGGCCCGGGGATTCGCCGACCTCATTCGAAGGAATACAGAATACCTTCCGTTGTGTTGGCGCTGAGGCGGAGCACTCTTACCGCGCTACGGTTCTCAAAGAACCACCCCATATCTAGCTTGATGACACGCTTCTCACGCTCCACCCAACCACGGCGAACGCCAGCCTGGGCAGAATCCGCACCTGAATGAAGAAAACCGCACCAATAAAGGCACGCATGCCCCTCAAAGCCTGAGATACCCCATGAAACCACGAACCCACCCCGCCATACAACTCGCGCAGATATCCAGGGTGCATGTCACCCAGGGGGTCGCGCGCACGCGCGCACGCGCGTATGCGCGACCCCCTGGGTGATCACGATCCGCCCATTGGGTGCTCCGGGGTGCGAAGACCCCGGTTCCACCGCAACCGAGTAGCTCTGTTCCCGGT
>JAJFLN010000618.1 GCA_021772705.1 Candidatus Cloacimonadota bacterium
CCTCCGTTCGCCCCACTATGGCCGCCCGCTCCATTCATCCCCTTCGGCGTCGCTCAGGACATGCTTCGACAGGCTCAGGACGAACGGATCGGGAAAACTCGGCCATTCAGTCGTCCTGGATGCCCGCATCCATAGTGGGGCGAACGGATCCGGAATAGGCCAGGGGACCCCCTACGGGACATGCACCCAGAGGGCCCGGACATCCTTGATCTTCGCCAGCCTCGCCAGCGCCGTCGGCAGATAGGCGCGGAAAACCCGGACGTGCAACCGACCCGGGCCATCTCGCACCATCGGGCGATGCGCGGCGCCATCAGGGCGTCGGCGTCACAACTCCGCAAACGGGAGTGCGATCGCTGACGGGCCCAGTGGCAGTCGCGAGTCACCAGGATGGACCAGCCAACCGCGATGGACGCGCTCGCCGAGGAGCGCTCGAAGTTTCTCCATGGGCCTCACCATCTCGACCCTCGGAGTCGCCGAGAGCTTGACCTCGATGGGAACGATCCCGGTTTCATGCTCGACAATGAAGTCGACCTCGGAGCCTGCGGCAGTCCGCCAAAAGTAGATCCGCGGCTCCTCGCCGCGATTCAGCAGGGCTCGCGAGATCTCGGAGTACACGGCTGTCTCGAAGATTGCCCCAGCCATGGGACCCGCTGCGGCGTGAGCCGGGTCCTTCAGTCCGACCAGGTGGCAGAGCAAACCCACGTCGGTAAAGTAGACCTTTGGGCGTCGGACCATGCGCTTTCCGTGGTTCTCGTAGTAGGGCCGCACGATCGCGATCTGATGGGTCGCTTCCATCACCGAGAGCCACGCCTTCGCCGTGTTGACAGCCACGCCCAAGTCTCCGGCCAGGTTAGAGAGGTTGAGCACCTGCGCGCTTCGGGAGGCAAGGGCTCGCAGGAAGGCCTGGTACTCGGTCAGGTCCCCAACCTGGCGCAGAGCTCGCACGTCCCGCTCGAGGTAGGTCTGGACATAAGCAGAGAACCACAGGCCAGCATCGCGTGCAGGGTTCGCCACGATCTCTGGATAGCCTCCTCGAAGCAGTGATTTCCACAGCTTTCGAGGCGACGGGACAGACTGGCCAGCAAGAGACTTTCGACGTTCCCACGGCAATGGAAGCTGGTGCTCACCGGAGATCTCCCGACGGGACAGCGGCAATAGGTGCAATATCGCGGCCCGGCCTGCCAGGGATTCCGTAACGCGAGCCACCAGCATCAGATTCTGCGAGCCGGTCAGGACGAACTGGCCGGACTTGCTGCGATTCGCATCGATCCTTTCCTTGATATATGGAAAGAGCTCGGGAGCGTACTGAGCCTCGTCGAAGAGCACGGGGGAGGGGTGCATATCGAGGAATCCGCGAGGATCCCTCGTGGCGGCAGCCCGCACGTCCGGCGGTTCCAGCGATACATAGTCGTGAGTGCTGGAGAGGAGTCTTCGCAACAGCGTGGTCTTGCCCGCCTGCCTGGGGCCGCTCAAGATGAGGGCTGGAAATTCCTTCAAGGCGCGCCGAACGACGGGCTCGAGGCTACGCTCGATGAACGGAACTTCCATGGGTGTGTAATATTGCATTCAAAATGCACATTTACAAGACGTCCGCCCTGGAGCCCGTCGGCGTTGCTGTTGCAATCGTTCCGAACCTCTCCGGAGTCCCTGAAGGTCGCCCGCCAGCTTGGTGGCACTGGCTCGATTCCCCGAGGCAAGTTGGTTTACCTGGATCCCGGCGCTAGAGTCATATGATGAGTGCCTGTCCTGCATCCGCAGCAGAACAACTGGTGGAGAAGCGGTCTTCATGGGCAACGCGGGGCATGATCGGGCGGTGAAGAGTGACATTCTTTTCTATTTCCTCTCCGAGAGAGAGGCAGCGAGGAAGCACTGGTACCTGCATTTCAGGGGTGACAACGGGGAAGAACGAAGGAGTGTCTCGTGCCCGTTGACATCCCGATGCCGTGGTGGCTGTGTTTCCTCGTTGTTGCGCTGCCTGGCGTCTGGTATCTCGGGCGCGCCATCTGTGCCAGAGCCCTCGGATCCGACAGCTTGCGCGAGTCTACACTCGTTGTCGCCGTGGCGATCTGGCTCCTGGGAGTCCACGTCTGCGGTCTCATTGGCGGAGAGTTCCAGAGTGCCCTGGTTCTGGGAACGCTCATTCCCGGGATCGCCGGCTATGCCCTTCGATGTCGCGGTCCTTTGCCAGGAGGGAAGCCGATGGACGAGAATGTGCTGCTGGCTGCACTGGGGGGGACGGCCTTCATCGGCACCGCCGTCGTGTTCTACGATTTCCACGACAAGCTCTATGGCATACAAGGGCACTTCTCCCTGACGGCTCACATCCTCAACGGCATCTACCCGCCCAGGGACATCGCCTTCCCGGAGAAGCTGCTGAGCTATCACTACGGCGTGGCCACTCTGTTCGCATCCGTCACAGCCATCCTGCGCTGCTCCGTCGATCAGGCCATTGACCTGATGACGCTGGTTCTCTGGTTCTACACGCTGTTGCTCTTCGGTCGACTGGGTATCCGGCTCTGGGGGGGGCCGGCCGGAGCCCCCGCGGCGATCATCTGCGCCTTCGGTGGCGGCATCCCCTGGATTGCCGGATTCGGAGCCGACATCTCCACCAACATGTTAGGGCTGCTCCACGTTGCTGAGGCCCGGGTGAACCTGCCCATCACGTCGTTCTTCTTCCAGCATGCATGGACCATCGGGCTACCGGAGGCGCTGGTGTTCATCCTCTGCCTCTTGCGAATCGAAGAGGGACGGGCAAACCGATGGACAGCAGCACTTCTGGGACTGCTGTACGGTTCCCAGGCCTACTCCAACGGAACGCTGTTCCTCGCTCTGGGACCTTCGGCAGTGGTGTTCCTCGCCTGGATTGCCTGGCGCCGGTGCTCCGACACCGCCGTGAAACGTGGAGCCACGATGGCCGTCGTCGCCCTGGGCTTCGGCCTCGTTCTTGGCCTGTCCACGAGTTCATTGCTCGCGTTCGCCACAGGGCAGACCGGGGTGAACCCGATCCGTATCGCCCCGGGCGGCGTCGCCGGCACGCCCTGGAACGATCTGGTGTGGAACGCTGCATCCTTTGGTCTGATGTTGCCTGCTGGCATCGTGGGCCTGGCGACACGAGGCTCTCTCGGACTCTTCTTCGGACTCCTGATCGCAGGCGGCATTTTCGTCGTCAACGTATTCAAGATGCCCTTCTCGGAGGACATGGTCAAGTTCGCCACGGTGGCCAATATCGCGCTCCTGATCCAGTCCGTGGGTGCCTACACGTGGCTGCGACGGCACTCGGTTGCTGCCAGCAGGATCTTGATGATCGGCCTCATCGTTCATGGGATCTCCTTCCACGGCGCGCTGTTCCTGAATGAGCCGGGTCCTCTCTCGATCGCCGCCTGGCGCAACTCCTTCACAGCCGGAATTCATCCAGATGATCTCCGCACGATTGCCTGGCTGCGCCGAAATGTCGATGCGGCCGACCTCGTCCTGAGGAGAATGCCCGAGGCCTTTCCCTATGGCATCATTGGTGGGCTGCCCCAGTTCATGTGCACAGCCCTGAGTCTCACCTATGGACATCCTCGGGAGGATCTGGAGAGGCGCTGGGCATTCCTCGAAAATCCCTCCAGCGACATCGACTCATACCACCGCCTGGGAGTGCGCTATGTCGTGGCCAACCTGTCGCCGGAGGCTGCGGATCGATTCGGTTTGATCGTGGAGAGCTGGGTCCGGGAGAATGTCGCCCCTATTGTGCATCGAGCTGGCGATGTCGTGGTCTGCGATCTGAATCAGGCAAGGGGCCGCTGAACCCTCCCAACGGTTCAAATCCGCTCCAAACTCGGCCCTCCAGCAAGCCTCGATCTCCTTCATGGCCTTTCCTTCGGTATGGTCTCGGTGACGAGCAGGCCGGCAACAGCAAGAGTGCCGCCCGGCCTCAGCACTCGATGAATCTCGCCATCGTCAACCCGGATGCCACGTGGATCTCAGGGCCAACGGGCAGATCGAACCTCGTAGAGGTTGAACCGTTCGGCAGCGACAATGCCATCGTCGAACCTGGCCACCAGTGTCACATCGAGGTCGGGCCGGCCGGTCCGGAGCGTGAAATTGGTCACCAGCAGCAGCTTCGACTCAAACCGGGTGAGAATGAACGCGACCTGGCGGAGCACCTCGTCCTCGCTGACGCCCAGCGACTTCCTGCCATGCCAGACACTGTTGATTGAGAAGTGCCTGGTCTCTGGCGAGTAGAAGGGTTTCTCGAGCCAGGAGGCGATGCCCATGGTGAACACGTCATGGCTCCCCACGATCAGTCCATCCTTCCAGCCGTTGGCGACGATCCAGCCGGCGGCGTCCCGCGAGTTCGAGAATGGACGCTGCCAGTCGCTCAGGATGGCCAGTGAGCAGGCCAGGACTTGAGCGCACAGGATGAGTCCGAACAGACGAGCTGCCCACCTGGGCTCCCCTCTTCTCGAGAACTGCCCTTCCGGCTCGCGGGTCGAGTCCAGAGACTCCCCCTGCCGGACCAGCCACAGGCAGAGGAGGAAGAGAATGAACATGTGACCGTGATGGCGAAGAGACCCGGAATGCAGGAAGTAGGCGAATGCAAGTATGCCGGCCGTCCCGGTGGCCCACACGGTCAGCTGGACCCGGTTCCTTCGGAGCAGCGCGAAGGGAACTGCCAGGATGCCCAAAGACATCAGAAACAGAATGCCCCGAACCCGCGGCGGCAGCAGGTGTGTGGCAAGGAAGTTGGTGTTCCACCAAGCGTCGGCGGTCATGTCCGGGATGGGCACGAAGGCGCACCAAGGAAGCGACAACGTCCAGGACAGCCTGTCGAGGTTCAGCCCGGTTTCCTGTGGGCCGGCCCAGAACGGCGCAGCAACGGGAGGCGCACTCTGAAGATAGGCCAGCCACACGCCGGTGGCACCGATCAGCACTCCTGTTGCCAAGTCCAGCCGGCGTACGGAGATGGCGGCGCGAGTCCGAGGGTCGACCAGGGCTTCCAGGACGAGACCGCCGAGAAGGCAGCTCACGATCATGCTCGCGTGGACGTTGGTGTTGGCGCACAGAAACAGCAGTGCCCCGAGCTTGATATACGAGCGTTTGCGGACTTCGAATGCCGCCGCCGTTATGAACAGCAGAAGGAGACCCAAGGAGTAATTTCGCGCGATAACCCCGTACTCGAAGACTGCATAGTATCCCAGCGAATAGCAGACCTTCTCTCTCCAATCGAACGGCCCCCAGTAGCAAAACACGAATGTCGCAGCCGCGGCGACGATAAGATGCGCCGCCTGCATGGCCGACGGATCGCTCGAAATCTGGCTGACCAGGTGCATAAGGACGAACCAGCTCTTTGGATGCACCACATAGGTGCCCGGCCCTCGAAAGAGCTCCAGAGGACTCTCAGTCTCCCGTGGCCACTGCCATGATTCCCACTCGTCCCTCCAGATCTCGTGATTGCTCGAGGCCCAGGCTCCGGTGACGAGGAACAGGGTGGTCAAACCCAGCGCCAGCGGAAGCGCCGGATTCCCGCTGCCGGTCCGCCCATTCCCTGCTGTCTCAGTCTTGCTCAGCTATTCCACTCCTTCCGGTGGTCCCATCCGGACATGCTCCCCAAAGGATTGCAGAGTCCGCCGGCAATCGCCAGCGGCAGTAAGGCCAATGCCCATGAATTATCAGCACTCTCAGTCGCACCAGGCCAATTGGGGGTTTGGGGGAGCTGGCTCCCCCAACGGAGGGTGTGGGGCAGAGCCCCACTACAACAAAATCCGTCTTATCTCACCGGCAGTGGTCCTAAGGACCCGCGCAAGAAGAAGTACGCAGTTTCGCATCCCATCTTCAGGCCATCTTCGGTCGCTTCTCAATCGCGGAATCCTCGGCGTAGCTCAGGACATCCTTCGACAGGCTCGAACGGGATCTCCAGGATCACGGCGTGGCGATCGCCCACCGGCGGCCGTTCTTCACGTAAAGGAGATTCCGGGCTTCCACGAGCTCCGGGTGGCCTGTCCTGTCCACTCCGGCCGCACGATAGGTCTTCATCGCATCTTCCAGCAGAACCCAGTCCCGGTAGATCTCTCCGCGGGAGAGGGCCAGGCCCTCCGGGTCCACCTTGCCGCTCAGGAGCTTCTCGACGGATCGCAACTCCTGCTGGACCTTCTCACGGTCCTTCTTGGAAAGCAGCCTGAAAAAGACCTGGTCGCTCGCTGGCCGGCCCCCGTCGACGGACCTCACAGTCAACAGGTAGTCGACGTCCGGTTCGAGCCGGACCCCGGTCAGGTCGATCCGGGAACCGGGAGTGCTGCCCGACCAGACGCTCCTGCCGCTGGCGTCCCTCACCGAGACCTCGCACTCCTCGACTCCCTCCTCGGGTATCCAGACAACTTCCCGAGGAGGCGAGAGCAGGGCCGTGTTGCAGGGGCTGACGACATCGATTCTGCCCCGGGGTTTACGGACCGCCCCGGGCCTCGAGAGTTCGTCCCGGGTTTCGGCAGCCAGCGTCGCCCGTCCCAGAAAGGCCTTCCAGAGCCGCGCCAGGGGGCCCACCGATCCGGCGCTGCCGGCCACCCGGTCAAATGACCTCGTGCCTCCGGCGCCGATGGTCTCGGTTTGGCCACTCTGCAGCAGCACCGTGGCACTTCCCGACACGACCCGCAGCCGGTCCCCCCGGAACAGACTCACGCTGAGCTTCGCATCGTCCCAGCCGCTGGAGCCGGCCCTTCGGATCGATGCCACGCCCTCGATCCCCATCAGGAATGCGACGGGCTCCGCAGTCAAAGGCGAGGTCGTCGCCGCCAGTAGAATGATCCCCACTCCAACCATCAGTCGATTCATCTTGACTCTCCTTGAGTCTTGCCGCGCCCCACCTGTTGTCGCAGCTGGAAACGGGGATCACCGTACAGGACATAGCCTGCGTGGGTCATCCAGTAGTTTGCCGCCTCGCTCCGGGCTTGGCGCAGCGCCCTTCCCGCGGGTTCCCCGGCCAGCAGAGACCGGGAGAAGCCGAGGGCGAAGTTCACTGCCGCCTCCGTCTCGATGGACCAGAGCGTGCCGATGTACATCCGGACCCCACGGCTGACGAAGCTCCAGGGTAGACTGAGAGGGCTGGTGTAACCTGGGCCGGTCTCGCCCGGGTCCGGAGATCGGCCCGTGCCGCAGGCGTTGGCAAAGACCACCTGTGGCAGCGGAGCAGTCCCGCCGATCTCCTCCAGCAGCGCGGGGCTCAGCGTGCCTCCTGCCAGCAGTAAGCCTGCCTCCTCGGGGGTCCCGGCCTGAAAGAGGGAATGGCCGCTGTAGTGGAGCAGGTCGAACCGGCCCGAGGCCAGGCGCTGCGTCACGGCGTCTAGTGTCGCCGCTTCTCCGCAGAGAAGCTCCACCTTCACCGGAACGCCGCTCGTCCTGGCGAGTTGCTCCAGCTCTCGTTCCAGTGTAGCCGCCTCCTCCTGCGCCGCCGTGAGCTCAGGCCATTCTGGCGGTAGGGGGAGGGGGTTCGCCACGAGCAGGGCATTCAGACCTTTGTTGCGTTGCGTCGTCGAGATCCTCGGGAGCCCTCCTTCGAGCACGAGCGACCGGCTCATCGGGAGACGCTCGGCCAAGGCCTGCCCTTCCACACGGGCCATCTCCCATGGCAGGGTCAGGTCTTCCGGCATCAGCTCCAGATGCAGGTGGCTCGCTTCGAGCGCCGTCAGGGCTACTTCGAGCTCCCGGCCCAGGATTACCGCCGTCAGTTCGTCGCCGATCTCCTGGAGCGCCGCCTCCGGCGGCAGGTTGTCGTTTCCCCGGAGCGCATCTTCCAGCTTCCCGGCAATCTCGAGGCGGTCCTCCGGGTCAGCCACACTGGTGAAACGGGACACACTTCGCCCCGCACCTTCGCCCTCGATGAGCTGGAGGACATACCGGAGCTCCTCCTCGTCATCCCGCAGCTCCGAGATGATGTTCAGGGTGACGATGCCTCCCCGATCTTCGATTCCGAAGAGAGAGAAGACCCGTCGGATGAACTCCATCCTCTGCAGGACACGCGCTGTGAATAGCACTGTCAGCAGGTGACTCCCGATGGCAGCGTAGCCAATCGGCGCGGCGGAGGCGACGAGCCGCCACTGCTGCAGCGCCGTGTACTGGGCCAGCCCGGCCAGGATCAACAGGGCTGTCAGCATCGCCATCCTGGAGAGGGCGACTCCAGATCGACCCAGGGCGGCTCCGGCCAGGGCGGAGGCCAGGACCAGGACCCAAGCGATCGGCGCCGGGAGAGTCTTCAGCCCCCGCCCCTGCAACAGGTTCGACAGAGCGTTGGCATGGACCAGGACGCCCGGAACGCCGTCAGAAGCTCCCTCCGACAGAGGGGTGCGGAACGCGTCGCTGGAGGACCTTTCACCCATGTACCCGATTACAACGATGCGGCCCCGCACGGTCCCCAGCTTCTCCAATCCCTTCGCGTAGGCCGAGGTCCGCAGAAGCGCGTCGCAGGAGAGAAGAGTGTGGTTGTTCGGAACCATCGTTGTCCAGTCGATGGTCAGACGTTCGATTGGGCCGGCGGGAGGATCGGTCCCCGGCTTTGCCCTTTCATGGAAGATCCTTCGAGTCGCCTCCGGGAAGGAAGGGAGTGCTCCCTCACCAGAGGGATTGACCGGCGTGCGCCTTACGACGCCGTCGGTATCGAGGAAGAAGTTGGCCGATCCGACGGCGGCCGCGGCATTCTGCATGGCTGGGAGTAGCGAGATAGGGCGTGTTGCTGCTCCTGTTCGCTTGACCTCGACAGGAAGGACCACGTTCCCGGCACCCCCGATCACCCGGGCCAGGACCTGATCCTCTTCCAGATCTCTCCCGTCGTCGAGCAGCACGTCGAGAGCGATGACCGCGGGCTTCAGCCGAGCCACTGCCGTGACAGTCCTGGCCAGCTCCCTCCGAGGCATGGGCCACCGTTCCAGGTTCGCCATGGCAATCCTGGAGTCCATCGGCCTCGGGGGCAGCAACTTTATCATGAGGTCTCCGAGGGCGAGCCTCGGTTCCGGGAAGAAGTGGTCGACACTAGCGCATAGAAGGCTGACCAGCAGTGCCGCGGCCAGCATGAAACGGCCCGATGCTACGGGATGTCCGCGGTCCTCGGAATCCTCAATGGCCAGGGATCAACCACCCCTTCAGGTGACATGACGCAGGCCGGACTGAGTCTTGCGCTCTTTCTTGCTCTGGCGATCCGCCCGGCCGTTAGTCGCAATGCCTGTGAGATAAAATGGATTTTGTTGTAGTGGGGCTCAGCCCAACACCCCGTTGGGGGAGCCAGCTCCCCAAAACCCCCAATTGGACTGGTGGGACTGGGAGTGTTGATGAACACTTTAATGACATACGAAAGCTCGACCTGTTCATCCGGGTCCAGGGGCCAATGGCCCCTGGAGGGAGTTCGAGGGCAGAGCCCTCGTTTTCAAACATTCCTTCACTGATTCATGGGCATTGCCGTTAATCGTAGCGTCCCATGAGGCAGAAGGCAGCCCATTTATAGGGCTGATGATGGCGGCCCGTACGGATCATCTTCAGGGCCGACGCCCGCAGGGCCTCGTCTCTGGGCTTCCCTTGTGCTATCTGCTCGTAGAAGTGTCCCATCAAGATTCCCGTCGATTCGTCGGGCACGCTCCAGAGGGATGCCAGGACGCTCCGGCATCCGGAGTAGAGGAATGACCGAGCCAGACAGACCAGCTCATCTCCCCGGGAAAAACGGCCCACGGCTGTCTTGCAGGCCGACAGGACGGCCAGCTCCGCCCGGAGATCGAGGCCAAAGATCTCGTGGAGCTCCAGCTGCCCGTCCTCTCCATCCCCCGGCGCCAGGGCCAGCCCGGAATAGAGCGGCAGGGCCGGGTCGAGTTCGCCGTGACAGGCGAAGTGCAGGATGTCTTGGTCCGAGGCCCGGCGCTTCAGCTCTGCTTCTGTCGCTGCCGCCCCCATCAGAACCTGGGCGTTCTGGAAGTGCCGGGCGATGCCCTGGACTTCCGAGGTGGCAAACGGCAGGTCCGGTACGGATCGAGTCGTCGCCGGGCTGCCCAGGGCGAGCAACCGGCCAGCGCCGGAGGCGCTCTTTTGGCCGATGGCCGCCAGCGCCGTGGCGCTGGGGACGTAGGTGATGGGGAAGCGCTCGATCAGGTACTTGCCTTCCTCGTCCACGAGAGCCTGGAAGGGCAAGTAGTGAAGCACGTCGTGAGGGGCGATGATCAGGCGTCTTCCTTTCAAGCGCTCATCGATGGGGGCTATCAGAGCCTGGTAGAGCGCTCGGGATGTCTCGTCGTTGGGGATCTTCCGGTCGTACTGGATGCGAGCTCGCTCCACCAGACCACGGATCTTGGACACCTCCAGCGGCAGGGGTGTCTGCGTCAAGCTCGTTGGGCTCAAGAGAAACGCCCGAGCTCTCTTCAATCCCAGGTGATAGAGCAGCAGCATCTCGCCCGGCCTCAGGCTGGATTGGGCCGTCTGCAGGTCGTCGGACCGGACCGAGACAAGACGGGCCAGCTGGGGGCTCTCGGAAGCGATTCGCTCCAGCAGCTGGTGACGCTCCTGGCGCAAGGATCGGAGTCTCCGATCGAGCCGGTCGGCCTGGCCACGTTCCGCACCCGTTACGGCGGCTGTGCTCCGCCGCGCCAGCTTGTTCGAGACGTCGCGGATGCGGGCTCCCAGGGCGCGCTCTTCCTCGATCAGCTCAGTCCTGACGCCCTCGCGAAAGTCGATTCGCCCGGTCGAGACCAGATCCACGAATGCCCGGGCCCGGGCTCGTTCCGACAGAGTGAAGGCCTCTTGTAGCCGGTTCCCGGAGATGAGGAGTTCGATAGCCTCGTCATAGACGGTGAGGCGATCCGCGCCTGCCAGCAGGGAGGACCGGAATTCCGGAATTCGGCTCTGGGCCAGCATTCGTTCGATCCGTTCGATGGCGTCGCGGTAGGCCTTGATGGAGGCATCGGTGCGGCCGGCGTCCTTCAAGGCCCGGGCGCGGCCGTGGCGGGCGCGCCAGGCCGTGTCGGCGTCACCCCGGTCGGCAGCGGGGCCCTCGAAGGCTCTCAGAGCCTCGCCGGTCCGGCCCAGAGCTGTCAGGGCGAACCCTCGGTTGACGGTGGCGGCGGCGACGCCAGTCGCCTCACCGGCTGCGGAGTAAGCTCTCAGAGCCCGATCGTACTGGCCCAGGGCCTGGCTCGCCTGCTTCTCGTCCAAGAGCACCTTGCCCAGGCCGCTCCGGGCGACGGCGATCCCCACTGCTTGCCCCGAGGACTCGTAGAGGCTGATGGCCTTCTGGAACTGGTCCTTGGCCGTGAAGGGGTCCCGGTTCAGGTAGGCGATCTTGCCGAGCTCCACGTGGAGTCTGGCCCGGTCGTCCGCCGCCCCAGCCTCTTCGAAGATACCCAGGGAGGACTTGAAGGCTCTCGATGCCTTGTCCCGTTCTCCAAAGGCAAGGTGATCCAGTCCCAGATTGGTCTGGGCGACGGCGAGCGCCTCGAGTACTCCGGAGTCCTTGGCTGTGGCCAGCGCTTCCTGGTCCAGGGCGATCGCCTGGCGCAGGTCGCCCCTGGCCCGGTGGATCGAGGCAGTGGTCAGAAGGATCGGCGCCAGGTCGGGGTGATCGGCCCGCCTCGCTATCGCGAGAGCCTCCTTTGCCCTCTTCATGGCCACTTCAAACTTGCCCTGAGTGCGATGGTGGACGGCCACGATGTTGAGGCAGGCCGCCTCGCCGGCGGCGTCCCCCAGCTTGTGATAGAGAGCCGCGGCCTCCTCGGCGGAGCACCGTTGCTCCTCGTAGCGGCCCATAGCGCCCTGAGAAACGGCCATACTCCGGAGGGCAACGGCACGCTTCTCGCCGGTCGCCACTGCCCCCGGAACGTTCTGGGCAAGACCGATGAGACGCAGACTCTCGTCATAGCGCCCCAGGAAAGCCATGTCCCGACTCATGCGGAGGACAGTACGGGAAGTGGCCTCCCGGTCGTCTTGCTGCAGGTGATACGTCAGCGCCCGGGTTCGAGCGTCGAAGGCCTCGGCGTAGCGACCGGCCTTTTCGGCGCACTCGGCCAGCTGCTCCTGCGCCCGTGCGACCTCGGCCGGTTCGCCAGCGAGACCCGGATCCGATGCTATGTAGGCCCGGTAGTGGACCAGCGCCTGACGGAAGTTGCGGGCGTTGAACAGCCGATCGGCGGCTCGCAGCTGCTTGCGCGCCTTCACGCCCCGGTCCCACCCCCGGGCCGGGCCGGAGGCGAAGGTGGCTGCCATCAACAACAAGGCCAGCAGGGGCAGGGCCGAGCGGATCGTGGGCCGGATCAGAGCCATCAGAATCGGTACTCCAGGGTGGTCAATACACCGTTGGTCGAGAGCACATTGCGTCCCGAAAGCGGGATGGCGAGCTGCTGTGTCAGCGTCAGGTCGCCCAGGCTGAAGGTGTAACCGGGCCGGAAGTGGAGGCTCCGGGTGTGAGGGGAGGCCGCCGGCCGATCGCTGCGGCTTCCCTCGTTCTTCCAGGAGCCGACCAGCAGACCCTGGATGGAGAGGCTCTCACCGATACCATAGCTCGCTCCCAGGGTGTAGTCGAACCCGTCGCCATTGTTGAACGCAACCGGCGCTCCTGCCGAGGTGGTACCGCTGCCGGAGCGGTTCTCCTCGTAACTTGCTTTCAGGAAGTAGTTCATCGGGTAGATCTCCCGGAGGGCTGAATAGGACAGCCGGTAGGTCCAGAATCCTTGCCCTACCGGGATGTCCAGACCGTTCTCCGGATTGCTGTCCGCCGTTGGGACCACCACATCCAGGGAGACCAGGGACGTGAGCCGGTCGTCGAACCACCGGGGCTGGTACTGGATGAGCAGGTTCAGGTCGCCCAGACCGTCGCCCTGAGCCTCCAGGGTCGTGACCTGGTTCGCGGGCAGCAGCTGGCCCAGCAAGGTAGCGCCGTTGACGAAATTGAGGGCCGAGAGCTTCCGCTCCACTTCGTTGTGCAGCGTTGTTCCGGCGCCGACGTTCCACCGGTCCGCCAGGCCGTGAGAAGCGAAGAGTGGGAGAGACTGTCGCCGGATCGCTTGGGCCAAGGGTAAGTCCCGCCGGGAGCCCTGGCCGTCGAAGAACTTGGTGGCTATCTCGTACACGTGGCTGGCGGTGATCACGGTCCTGCCCTTGGGCGCTGTTATGTTCTTGATGTCCCGGATGTCCAGGGGGCGTCCGATGGAGGGGAGAGCGCTCGGAATCTCCTGGGCGGCCCCGGGTGGCACGAAGAGGGAAGCGACAAGGAGCAGGAGCGAGAGCCGGCGTCCGGATCGAAGCATCAGTAGCGCCACCTCACGGCCGCGCCGATGCGGATCGTATCGGCCACGCCCTCCGCATGAAGGGGGATCTGGGCATCGGCGATGATCTCGAAGAGAGGGGAGGCCTGGTAAGTCAGGATCGGGGTCAAGGCGATGAGCTCCCGAGTGGTGCCTGGCACCTCGACGCCAGCGATGGCGTCCCGTCCGCTCGCCCGGGCTTCCGCTTCGAGGGAGGCCGTGAGCCATCCCTCGATCCGTCGATCTCCACGGAGGCGAAGGAAGAACTGATCCCCCGGGTCCACCCGAACCGTGGCTCCACTGAAAGACGTCACCGAGCCGGCGCCCCGGACTTGCAGGCCCGCGGACCCCGTGAGGGCGAAGTTGCCTCGGGTCTCCTTGATTCCGTAGGACAGGCTGTAGTCCATCTGTCCCGAGCCGAGCGGCAGACTGCGGGTATCCGGGATCGAGCCGCGAGCGGTATCGGTCTCGATCTCCAAGCCCAGGCGCCGGCTCAGGCCGGGCCGGTTCCACGCCCGGGCGACGAGAAACGTCAGGTCACCCAGACCGTTCTCGTTCCGGACATCCTCGGTGGTGAAGAAGAACGGAGCCCCTGCCAGGGTGTTGATCCGGGTGGGACGGGCCTCCTTCAGTCCCAAGTAGGGAACGCGAAGTCCGACCTCGAAGTCATGGGCCACTCGTCTCCGGTATTCGGCGAAGAGCTCTTTCCTGGATGTGCGGGTGGCGAAAGCCGCTCCGGCGAATCCCGGAAATCCGGCCATCTCCCTTCGCTCGTCATGGCGCAGCCGGTACCCGACGGTGAACGAGTGATCCCTGAAGTCCAAGACGATGGGCCGGTCCACCAGGGCTGGAATCGGGGCCCGGGAGGACGCCGGTCGAGCCAGGGCCCGGATCTGGGCCATCACGTCATCGCCGGAGGGGCCCGATGAGAGGGACTCGGCGGCGAGCACCTCAGGGCCTCCCGCGATCAGCAACAGAGCAGCACAGCTGACGGCCACGAGCCACCCCAGGCCGGGCGGGCCAGGTCGCTTTCGACCGTCTCTTGATGTATCGGTTCTGTTCAGGTCGAGGCCCCCCTCCCGCGATCAGCTGAGTCCAGTTGCCGGCTTCTGTCGCGCGTGGGTTTCGGATCCATGAATCGACAATCTCCAGGCAGATGATGAGGCTGGCCCAGGGTCAGCGACGGATCTGTGCCCAACACGCGGGTGCATGTCACCCGGGGGGTGGCTTTTGCTGCGATGACTCGGGAAGTTACAGGTCGCCCACGGAGCTCACGGAGGTCCTTTTTGGGAGAAATCGTACTTGATGCGTCGAGTAAGGGGCCGCGCAAGAATAATTACGCAGTTTCGCATCCCATCTTCGATCGCTCCTAAATCGCGGAATCCTCGACGTAGCCCACTACGCCTCCGGTCCCGCTCAGTCAAACCAACCGAATCTGACCCAAATCTGGGCGCGATTTCTGCGCATTTATTCCTGCGCGGCCCCTAACTGGCCGAGAGTCGGCCCCAGGCACCCCTGTGCTCAGCATCTCACCTCTCCACACGAAAATCCCTGTGTTCTCCGCGATCCCTGTGAGCGACCTGATCCCTAATGTTGGCTGCCCCCCCACGGGACATGCACCCCAAACAGGCCTCGCCAGTTGTGAACGGTTGTCCACCGTGATAAGACTTTCTTGGTTGAAAGATCCGCAAGTTCGGCGGGCCACTGCGTCTGGACTCCTGGAGGCTCGCCGAAGGTGTGGGCCACTTGGCTTGGGAGGGTTGCTCGTGAACAAGAACCAGAACCCCGGCGGGGGTGAGTTGATGGTATCGCCACTGGGGGACTACTTGCCCCCTGACAACAGCGAAATGACCGGCTGTCTCGACGAGAACTTCCTCGCCGGGTATGTCGAAGAGACCCTGACTCTAGCCGAGACCCGGAGCGTGGAAGCGCACCTGGCCGGGTGTAACTGGTGCCGCGAGCAGACTCTGTTCGCTTCTCGCTTCCACGAGATTCCGGAAGAAAACCGAGCCCTGGCGCCGATCGCTGCCAGTCCAGGCTTCCGGGTGGCCATCCGGCAGGTCTTGGAGCAGGTCGAGCGGGTCTTCGAAGAGAGCGTCGTACTGGCGGAGACAGCCTGGAGTCCTCGGCTGGTGCCGGTCTTCCGAGGCGGCGTTCAACGGGCGGTCGTGCAGGAGTCCCAGGTCGACATCGGCCCTTTCCACCTCTCCCTGCGCCGGATCTTCAGCGGGCCCGGTGCGGGACTGAAACTGGGCCTGTCGAAGCAGAGGAAGCCCATGGCCGACACACAGGCGACCTTCGAGCTGAACAGCGGGAAGCAGGTCATTCGTCAGACCGACGCCCTCGGCTGGATGGAAGTCGGCGGGATTCAGTTCGACGAGATCGCGGCCATCTGGATAACTGCTGTTGCCTGATTGGTTGTATCTGCGATTCCAGGCCGGACCATTTGCTGTTCGCATCTTCTAAGGACAATGCCGGCGAGGTAATACGGATTTTGTTGTAGTGGAGCTCAGCCCCACTACAGCAAAATCCGTTTTGTCCCACCGGCATTGGGGCTAAGAGTTGCATGTTTCTGCGTCACAACACTTGACACCGAGGGTCTTGGCGATTTTCCCGTAGCCAGTAGCCAGTAGCCAGTAGCCAGTAGCCAGTAGCCAGTAGCCAGTAGCCCGTAGCCCGTAGCCCGTAGCCCGTAGCCCGTAGCCCGTAGCCCGAGGCCCGAGGCCCTCTCGCGGGTGCATGTCCCGTAGGGGGTCCCCTGGCCTATTCCGGATCCGTTCGCCCCACTATGGCCGCCCGCTCCATTCATCCCCTTCGGCGTAGCTCAGGACATGCTTCGACAGGCTCAGAC